>CALFBU010000237.1 GCA_937951455.1 uncultured Rhizobiaceae group bacterium | reverse complement strand
ATTTGAATGGCAAACAGAAATGGGAGTAGAAAGAGAGTAAGAACGATCCCATAAAGGTTATCGAAAAAGATCGCACTTCCAATAAGCATGAAAATCGATGCGATAACTTGTGATGCAACCACTTTTCTACTAGCAAAATTGCGCCCTATTATGCCTATCAGATAACATAGAATCAATGACAAAGAGAGTAATTGAACGTATGGATCAACCGAACGCATTAAACCGTTAGCATACCATGTACCGAGTAAAACAATATAACTTGTACTCGTAATATTGTATTTATTTTCCCAATTTTGGTAAGATTTTATAGAAGAATTCAGGCTGATGTTTTGATTAAATGCCCGCGTCAACAATAAGCGCGTACTACCTATTAAGAAGAATATACTAGCAAATATTAATTGAGTTGGATCAGAAGTTTTGTAATATAAAACAAGGCTACCAGCTATACAGCATAATATCCCAATGGCCAAAGATATTGGATCGGCATAGAGAGACGATACAACCGATTTATAAACGCTGTCGGGTAATTTTTTGTTATTTAGCTCATCTTTCTTGAAGAATAATAAATCCATTTTTCCTCTAATGCCCCTTTTGCCCCACATTAAAGTATATTGAACAAGGGTTAGGAAAAGGTTAAAAAACCGCCACAAATTTAATAAGACATTGTAATATATCAATTTTTAAGAAATTCTTACGGAGCATTTCTAGTTACTATGAGATGCCTCTCAGAATTAACAAAACTGAGGCTACCGCAGACAAAGCTAGCAAAAGCTTTGACATAAATGCGCTTGGTAGCTTCTTGAACGGGGTTGAGATTAAAATACCTACAAACATTGCGGGTATGAAAATAATCGCTGCGATGAAGTCTTGCACAGATATCCAACCGCTAAACCCCAGGCTGATGAGGCCCAATACAGATCCGGCAAAGAAAAAAGCGTTTAGCGTAGGTCGTACAATCGCGGGATCCCTATCATGATAAATCAGCGCCATGGGAGGCGCACCGACAGCTGTTATAGACCCCATGAGACCCGAAACGATGGACAGGTTTAAAAGGCTCTTATCACTAAAGGGTATTTTTCTGCCATATGCAGTCATGCCAATCGCGATAAGCATGATCACACCGAAGATAATAAAAAAGCTCTCCACATCGGGAATAAGCAAAAGCAGTCCAAAAGCCATAACGCTTCCAATGATGCGCCCGACAATCCCAAGCTTGAGTTCATTAAATGAAATATTATGACGTTCGCGCCATGCACCGGAAAAAGCAACGAAAAGCCCCATCGCCAAAATGGAACCCGGAACAAGTTCTGGTTTTACCAAGGCAATAAGAGGTGAAGCAAGCATGCCAAACCCCATACCGATCGAAACTTGCAAAATAGAAGCAAACACCACAATACCGCAACAAAGCAGCAACTCACTCAAAGTGAGAAAATCAAAAAGGATAGCCACTTGTTTTCCTTTAAAATTCACGCAATCATAGTGCCAAGATAGAGTGCGAGAGGCGTCACCAAGTATATCAATACCCGTGGTTTTGAGCAGTCTGTTAAAAAGAACATGAACCAGACCAAGCGAGTCATCAATGGATAATTTATGCAACATCCCGCTTTTTTCTTCATTAGATCCGGAAAAAGGCGCCCAACTCGCGAAAGAATGTATCTGGAAAGAATATGACGCCAATGAATTGGTGATCGATATTGATGAACAGACAAGTGATGTTCGCTTTGTGATTTCAGGACTGGTGCGTATTATCAGTCGTCTTTCCATTGGCAAGGAGGTGATCCTGGGTGAAATGGGACCGGGTGATTTCTTTGGAGAACTGGCTGCAATTGATGGCGAAACTAGAAGTGCCAACGTCACGACGTTATACAAAAGCAAACTTTGTATTGTTCCAAGAAGCACATTTCTAAAACTCATCACCCTTTCAACAGAGATAAATCTGGACGTTATGAAGGTTCTAACGCAACGGATTCGAACCTTAAACATGCGTTTGGCTGAACAATCTTTCTTGCAAGCCAAGCATCGAATTTATGCAGAACTGCTTAGACTTTCCAAACCCAGACTTGGACATGAAGGACAGCGCAGCATTAGCCCACCGCCAACGCAACAAGAACTGGCGGACAGAATAGGTACCAGGCGTGAAGTTGTCTCAAGGGAGCTGAATGCACTGCATAAACAAGGCATTTTTGAAAAAACCAAAGGAGCGCTTGTGATTAAAAACACAAGCGAACTCCAAAGACGAATTTCAGATGCTTGGGATCAATAGGTAAGAAACAAACAACTAAGCCGCAGGCATAATCGTTTCGGCAAGCTTGGCCCAATAGGACGTACCATAGGGAATGGCTTCATCGTTGAAATCATATTCAGGGTGATGCAATCCCGCAGTATCCCCGTTGCCAACAAAAATGAACGCACCTGGGCGCTCAAGAAGCATATAAGAGAAATCCTCTCCCCCCATGGTCGCCTCTGTGTTGGCCTCGACCTTATCGGCACCAGCGATGCTTGAAGCGATTTCAACCGCTTTTTGCGTTTCAGCCTCATGGTTGGACGTTACAGGATATCCCTCATGAAAGGTGACGGAGCTTTGCGCATTATTAGCAGCAGAAATGCCTTCAGCAATTTCACGAAGGCGTTTCATGCCCAATTGACGGGAGTCTTCTGACAGGCTGCGAATGGTTCCCGCAATTTCCACTGTTTCAGGAATAACATTCATGGCAGTGCCTGCATTAAATTTGGTTACGGTGACAACCAGTGAGTCAAATGGCGAAGCATTGCGTGAGACAATCGACTGAAGGCTTGTTACAATTTGCGCACCAATTACAATCGGATCATTCCCCAAATGTGGCATGGCCGCATGAGCACCCTTGCCTGTTAGCTTGATGTGAAATTCGTCAGTGGCCGCCATGATAGGGCCTGGCTTGATGGCAAACTCACCCACATCAAGACCCGGCAAATTGTGCATGCCATATACTTCGTTGATCTTGAAACGATCCATCATGCCATCTTCCACCATGGCCTTGCCACCTGCGCCACCTTCTTCGGCTGGTTGGAAAATAACCGCCACGGATCCGTCAAAATTACGGGTTTCAGCCAAATATTTTGCAGCGCCCAATAACATCGCCGTATGCCCATCATGTCCACATGCGTGCATCTTGCCAGGGTTTTTCGATTTATAAGGCCGATCCACCGCTTCCGTAATCGGCAAGGCATCCATATCCGCACGAAGACCAACGCAATATCCACTCTTTTGTGTTTTGCCATGAATGATACCCACAACACCGGTACGTCCAATGCCTGTTACCACTTCATCGCAGCCGAAAGCTTCAAGCTTGGAAGCCACATTGGCAGCCGTTTCATGAACCGCATAATCCAACTCGGGATTTTCATGGATTTCCTTGCGCCACTCAGTAATTTCATCGTGAAGTTCGGCCATACGATTGATAATAGGCATGTTTATTCCTGACAAATATGTTAGTTGAAGATGGTTCACCATCAAACAATGTGATTGAACCATATTCTAAGTGCAAACAACATTTATATTAAGTCATATGTATCGCTCAAATCTAATCGTTTCAATCTTGACCGTGGTTTTTTTCATTTTACCCTTCAGCGCGAAGGCGGAAAAGCTTAACCTAAAAAATCCCTACATCGTGATTGACGCAAACTCAGGCGATATACTGGCAGGGCAAAACATAAACGACCGTTGGTATCCAGCTTCCCTGACCAAATTGATGACGGCATATGTAACGTTTAGAGCAATAAAATCAGGCAAGATTGAAGATGGCTCACCCGTGATCATTTCCAATGCTGCTCGCAAGCAACCCCCAAGCAGGATGGGGTATAAGCAAGGCGTCAGACTTCGCATAGACACGGCGTTAAAGATTATTATCATCAAAAGCGCCAATGATGTATCTCATGCCCTTGGTGAAGCGGTTGCGGGCAATTTGAAAAATTTTGTTGCACGCATGAATTCCGAAGCAAACCGTTTGGGGATGACGAATACGAAATTTGCAAACTCAAATGGATTGCATAGCGCAAATCAGGTTTCATCCGCCCGTGACATGGCTTTATTGTCCGCACAGATTTTAAAAGAGTTCCCACAATACGCTTACATGTTTGAAGCCGCTGCCATCAAAACACCGGTTAAAACGCATTATTCATATAATCTGCTACTGGAACGTTTCAAAGGCGCAAACGGCATGAAGACGGGTTTTGTCTGCGCTTCTGGCTATAACCTCGTGGGATCAGCCACCCGCAACGGGCGTAGTTTGATTGCGGTGGTTATGGGAACCTCCTCGCAAACTGAACGCGCAGTCTCTGCCGCACAATTACTTGAAGCAGGCTTTCAAAACGCGGACGCTCGCATAGGAAACATTTACAGCGCTGCTTCACAGGGAAACAAACCCAAAAACATGCGCCCAATTCTGTGCACCGAACAGGCAAGAAGTTCACGCTATGACCCGGGTGCTGGTCAGGCAAAAATCAATTCTCCCCATCTGCACCCAAGAAGAGTTTCATCGAAAATCTTAAACATCACAACAGGTGGGATAGATGGCCCTGCAAGTACGGCATCCTTTGCCAATATTGGAACAATTCCAGTTCCGACGAAGCGCCCCAAAAGTGTGCTTAACGTTGGCCCTATTGTGCTTGAAACAATCGGCAGCGCAGCAACGGGAAACATTCCCTTGCCTACCAAGAGACCATAACCGTGAAAGACAGTCTCAAACCCGTTTACATTCTCTCTGGCTTTTTAGGATCAGGCAAAACCACCCTCCTAAACCAGCTTTTAAAGCTTGAAGCTTTTTCAAACACGCTGGTCATTGTGAACGAGTTTGGCGAGGTCGCACTTGATCATTTACTCATTGAAACAAGTTCCGATACCATTTTGGAACTCTCCAACGGCTGTCTGTGCTGTAGCATTCGCGGGGAAATGGTCGATACTCTACTGGAGCTCGATGCAACGCGTTTTGATCGCATCATCATTGAAACAACAGGCATTGCAGACCCCTTGCCAATTTTCCAATCGCTTGCCTTTCATCCCAAACTTCAAGGCACTTATGCGCCTGCGGAAGTGTTGACAGTCTACGACTGTTTCAGAGGCGAAAGCTTGCTGACTCAGAACGAAGAAGCAGAAAAACAACTGGCAATCGCAGACGTTATTTTTCTCACAAAACATGATTTGGGCGGTGATAAAAAAACTGCGCAAGCGACGATAGAAAAATACAATCGCACAGCGCTTGTCCTCGATAAAGCCGACGATATATCACCTGAGTTAATTTCACAGCGTTCAATCAAACCATCCGATAAAACACACGCGCATCGTTCAGACTTTACTTCGTTGCTACTCGAAACACCGCAAGTGCTGGACATCAAAACCGTTGCAGGTCTGTTACATCATCTCTCAAATGCCATCGGCGAAAATCTGCTACGCATAAAGGGTTTTGTAAAAGTCGAGGAACACCCCGCACAACCTTTATTGGTTCAAGTGTCAGGACAAATTGTTCATGATTTTGAAAAACACGAAGAATGGATGTTTGAAAACACAAATACGCAATTGGTGGTCATTGCAAAAAACACAGACCCTAAAATGATCCAGACCATATTTGATGCCTTTATTGGCAACCTTGCCATCGACACACCAGACAGAAATGCCGTCATGGACAACCCGCTTTCAATTCCAGGTTTTGA
>CALFBU010000236.1 GCA_937951455.1 uncultured Rhizobiaceae group bacterium | reverse complement strand
GCTGCTTACTTGATTGCGGTTATGATAGTGAATTGAAAGACCAAACGCTTTGGCGCGTCTTGCGACCGCTGTTCCAATTCTACCCATGCCAATGATCCCAAGACGCTTGCCCCAAATGCGATTGCCCAACATCCAGGTAGGAGACCAGCCGTGCCACTCACTCTTGTTAATGGCTTGCGCACCTTCTACAAACCGCCTTGAAACAGCAATCATCAAACCCATAGCCATGTCGGCTGTGTCTTCTGTCAAGACATTGGGTGTGTTTGTGACTGTAATACCCTTCTTGGCCGCTGCTGCGACATCGATGTTATCCACCCCATTACCGAAATTTGCGATCAGTTTTAATTGCGGGCCGGCTTTTTCTATCAAGGCCGCATCAATGTTATCCGTTACCGTTGGTACCAAGACATCCGCGGTTTGAACAGCTTCTATTAATTGCGCTTCACTCAAAGCCTTATCTTGCAAATTCAGCGTCGTTGTAAATAATTCACGCAGGCGAGTTTCCACTGAATCAGGGAGTTTACGTGTAACTATGACGACAGGTTTCTTTTTGCTCATATTTTTCATTCCGATTATGACTTATAGCCAAATGTTGACGCGGTATTAACCGTCTTAGAATAACAAGACACTAGATATATTTATAAGGCCACACTGGCAAGACAAAAGCCATGGTTTTCATTTACAAGACGTTACAGGAGAAATGAGTTGAATTTGTCCAAATTGTTTTCAAAATCATTTTTGGGTTTAATGGCGGCGAGCATTCTTGCGCTGCCTAGCTTTGCGCCTATCGCTAACGCACAATCGACGACTACGGGAAAAACGGGTTTGCCCATTCCGCGTTTTGTAAGCTTAAAATCAGGCAAGGCAAACATGCGTGTTGGACCAGGCGGAAAATATCAGGTTGCATGGCTTTATAAGAAAAAAGGCCTGCCAATCGAAATCATTCAGGAATTTGATAATTGGCGCAAGGTTCGCGATGCAGAAGGCAACGAAGGATGGATGTTGCATTCACTGCTTTCAGGCAAACGCACTGCGATCATAAACCCTTGGGAATCTGATAAAACAAAAGGCCTTGCCGATTTAAAATCAGATGATAATCCAGCCTCTTCCACCATCGCCAAGGTTGAACCCGGCGTTGTTGCGCAGGTAGATTATTGCGGAGAAAAGTTTTGCCACTTAACCATCGGGAAAAAAGATGGTTACATTAGTAAGGCCAATGTCTGGGGTGTATATCCCGATGAATTGATTGAAGAATAATCAGTTTTTGGATGTTGGGCGCACACGCACCACAACATCGACACTTGATATCTCAAGGCCTTCGGGTGGCTTCGGCAGATTGTCCACTTTGACATAGCCATCCGGCATATCCATCAATTCGTTGGATTCTTCCAAATAGAAATGATGGTGATCACCCGTATTGGTGTCAAAGTATGTACGGCTTGAATCCACAGTAATCGCGCGCAACAAACCGCTGTCAGTAAACTGGTGCAAGGTGTTATAGATGGTGGCCAGTGAAACCATGACGCCTGCATCACGTGCTTCTTCAAATAATGTTTCCGCGCAGACGTGACGTTCACCCTTGGAAAAAAGCAAACGCGCGAGGTCAATTCTTTGACGTGTGGGGCGTAAATTTGCCTCTCGCAAAGTTACATCCAAATTTTCAAGTCTGTCGAACATGTTAGGCCACTTGATATTAATTCTCATTATTAGGGTGAATATAATATTTTGCCGCCATATGCGCAAGTGCGTGTTGGCGAGACAAACTTGCACAAAAAATAAATTAAATTGACGTGCACGTCAAAATATTGGGCCCACAATAGCAGTCTTTGCAAACTTCTACACAAAAGTGCAATTCTTCCTTTGGCAGACTGCAAATGCATGTGGTAAATAATTGCGAAGCATATTGATATATCATTTAAAGAGGCACGGCTTACATGACTGAACGCCAAACAAGTTATAATTACGAAGAATTACTTGCATGTGGACGCGGAGAACTTTTCGGACAAGGAAATGCTCAACTCCCTGCTCCACCCATGTTGATGTTTGATCGTATTACGCAACTTTCCGAAGAAGGTGGTGAACACGGCAAAGGCATGGTTCGTGCAGAACTCGATGTCAAACCGGATGCCTGGTTTTTTCCATGTCACTTTATCGGCAATGAAATCATGCCTGGTTGTCTCGGCCTAGATGCCATGTGGCAATTAACAGGCTTCTTCCTAGGCTGGTCTGGTGGCGAGGGATACGGGATGGCACTATCGACGGGCGAAGTTAAATTTAAAGGCATGGTTACGCCCAATACAAAGCTGGTCGAATATGGTATCGATTTCAAACGCATCATGCGCGGCCGTCTCGTGCTTGGCATTGCCGATGGCTGGTTAAAGGCCGATGGCGAAGTTATCTATACAGCCAAGGATCTGAAAGTCGGCTTGTCTAAAGAAAAAGCCTCTTAAAGCTAATTTATAAGGAACGGAAACATGAAACGCGTTGTCGTAACAGGCATGGGCATTGTCTCATCCATTGGTAATAATACCCAAGAGGTTCTGGGTTCTTTAAGAGAAGCCAAGTCAGGCATAACTACTGCTGAAGATCATGTGAAATATGGTTTTAGATGTCAGGTGCAAGGTGCGCCTGATCTTGATCCTTTTGAAGTGCTTGATCGACGTACTTCACGATTTATGGCTAAGGGCACTGCATGGAATTACATCGCCATGGAGCAGGCCATTCAGGACGCCGGTCTTGAAACGGGTGATGTTGTGAATCCAAGAACCGGCATTATTATGGGTTCTGGCGGACCTTCAACAAAGACTATTTTCGAAGCCGCTGACACCACACGTGAAAAAGGACCAAAGCGCATTGGGCCGACCGCGGTACCCAAGGCGATGAGTTCAACTGCTTCTGCCGTGCTCGGTACGCAATTTGAAATCAAGGGTGTGAATTATTCGATCACTTCAGCCTGCGCCACATCCAACCACTGCGTTGGCAATGCGTATGAAACCATTCAAATGGGTAAGCAAGACATCATCTTTGCAGGTGGCTCGGAAGATCTTGATTGGTCGATGTCGAACCTGTTTGATGCGATGGGTGCTATGTCTTCGAAGTTTAACGATACGCCATCAAAAGCATCACGCGCCTATGACAAAGACCGTGATGGATTTGTTATTGCCGGTGGTGCAGGTGTGTTGGTTCTCGAAGAGCTTGAACATGCAAAAGCCCGCGGCGCTAAAATCTATGGCGAAATCATCGGTTACGGTGCAACATCTGATGGTAGTGACATGGTTGCCCCATCAGGCGAAGGCGCGGTGCGCTGTATGCAAATGGCGCTTTCAACCGTCAACGACCCAATTGACTATATCAATCCGCATGGCACTTCGACCCCTGTTGGCGATGCCAAGGAAATTGGGGCAATCCGTGAAGTCTTTGGTGACAAATGCCCGCCGATTTCTGCAACCAAATCCCTGACAGGTCATTCGCTTGGCGCAACAGGTGTTCAGGAAGCGATTTATTGTCTGTTGATGATGAATAATGATTTCATTGCTGAAAGCGCGCACATCGAGGAACTTGATCCTGAATTTGCTGATGTCAACATCGTTCAAAAACGCATTGATAATGCGAATCTGAATACAGTCATTTCGAATTCATTCGGCTTTGGCGGCACAAACGCAACACTCGCGCTTCAGCGCTATAACGGTTAAGGAACTGAGATTATGGGTGACTTAATGAAAGGCAAACGCGGCCTTGTAATGGGTGTCGCAAACAACCACTCGATTGCATGGGGCATTGCCAAACAACTGGCCGACCAAGGTGCGGAACTTGCTTTCACTTACCAGGGTGATGGCTTTGGCAAACGCGTTAAGCCTCTGGCTGACAGTGTTGGCTCAAACCTGCTTCTGGATTGCGATGTAGAAGACATTGCTTCTGTCGATGCAGTTTTTGATACGCTTAAAAAAGAATGGAGCAATATAGATTTTCTGGTTCATGCGATTGCATTTTCAGACAAGAATGAACTGAAAGGCATGTATGCAGATACCACGCGTGAGAACTTTTCACGCACGATGGTTATCTCATGCTTTTCTTTTACTGAAATCGCAAAACGTGCAGCAGCTATCATGAATGACGGTGGCTCTATGCTAACGCTCACCTATGGCGGCGCGTCTCGCGTGATGCCAAACTATAACGTCATGGGTGTTGCCAAGGCAGCACTTGAAGCCAGTGTTCGATATCTGGCAAGCGATTATGGCCCGCAAGGCATTCGCGTCAATGCAATTTCGGCTGGCCCAGTTCGCACGCTTGCTGGCGCTGGTGTTTCTGATGCGCGCGCAATGTTTAACTACCAAAAACGTAATTCACCCCTACGCCGTACCGTTGATATTTCAGAAGTCGGCGGCTCAGGGCTTTATCTATTGTCCGATTTATCCTCAGGCGTAACCGGGGAAATTCACTTTGTGGACTCAGGTTATTCGACGGTATCTATGCCGAAGCTGGATGAGCTGAATTCGATGGATGGGTGAGGCTACTTAACCGCCTCAATTACCTTGAACCCATCGCGTTCTTCCAGAACCTTGAAATGCCTGAAGACTTTATTGAGCGTATCTTCGTATGGCAGATTGCGATTTGCGACCATGAGTAATCTACCCCCTGAAGGCAGCGTTGAGGCTGCTACCTGGATGAAACGTTTGCCAAGTTCCGGCTCTGCTGAACGGCCTGAGTGAAATGGCGGGTTCATGATGACCCATTGATAAGGCGTCTTTTTAAATTCGGTTGTTATATCGCACCAATGAAATGATGGTGTTAAATCTTTATAGGGTTGTACGTTTTTCTTTGCAGCTTCCAGCGAATGAAAATCCGCTTCATAGAGGGCAAGTTCCGTGACTTTTTCATTTCTCTTTAGAAGTTCATTGGAGAGATACCCCCAGCCAGCGCCCAAATCTGCCACTGGGCCGCCGAGACGTTTGTCAAAATGTTCGGCAAGTAATATTGAACCCTTGTCTGGCCCGTCACTCGAGAACATGCCTTCTGACACATGATAGCCATCGACTTCTGAGGCAAGATTTGGCTCTTCCCAATCTTCGCCCGTTTTAGCAATCCAGAACACAACGGCATGGTGCTTTGAAAAACTGTCGATGATTTCGGTTTTACCAGAAAGCCATTTGCGCATAGAGCCGACGCCAGCGGTCTTGTCGCCAGCGATAATGATCTGAGCATTTTCTTCACAAGCGTTCCAAGCACGGATGATATTGGCTTCATTTACTTTACGATTTCGCCCAAGCAGAACGATTGCAACCGATGGTTTCTCTTCATCTTCGAACTTTGGTGTAACCGAATATCCACCGCGTTCCAGTTTTATAAATTCCGGTCTCAAAGACTGCTCGCATTTAAGCACTTGCTTCCACTCATTATCCAAGCCTTGCAAATGGACTGCGCCATACATGCGCCATTGGCCTTGTGGTTTTGCAATGCCACGATCAAGGGCTAGTATGAGTGCATCTTTAAAATCAGGTTTCATTTCTATTCCCTACCATAAAAAAAGGCCGGAATGTTCCGGCCTTTTTCAAATTCTGTTTCAATAACGATTAGTCGTCATCTTCTTCTTTATCTTCGACGATTTCCTTGCCAGTTTCCTGATCTACGACTTTCATGGAAAGGCGAACCTTGCCACGGTCATCAAAGCCCATCAACTTGACCCAGACCTTATCGCCTTCGTTAGTCACGTCGGTTGTCTTTGCAACGCGTTCATTCGCCAATTGAGAGATGTGAACCAGACCGTCTTTTGCACCGAAGAAGTTTACGAATGCGCCGAAGTCTACGGTTTTAACAACGGTACCTTCATAGATTTCACCAACTTCCGGATCATCCGTAATAGAGCGGATCCAAGTAACCGCTGCATCAATTTCTTTTGCAGAAGATGAAGCAACTTTTACGGTGCCGTCGTCTTCGATAGAAACTTTAGCGCCTGTTTTTTCAACGATCTCACGGATTACCTTGCCGCCTGAACCAATCACTTCACGGATTTTGTCCGTTGGAATTTTGAAGCTCTCGATGCGTGGTGCAAATTCACCCAGCTCCGCGCGACCTTCGGTCAATGCATTTGCCATTTCGTTTAGAATGGTCTCACGACCACCCTTGGCTTGATCCAATGCAATCTTCATGATTTCTTCTGTGATACCTGTGATTTTGATATCCATTTGAAGCGATGTCAGACCTTCAGAAGTACCCGCAACTTTAAAGTCCATGTCGCCCAAATGATCTTCATCACCCAAGATGTCAGAGAGAACTGCAAAGTCATCGCCTTCTTTAATCAAACCCATTGCGATACCCGCAACGGGTGCTTTAAGCGGAACGCCTGCATCCATGAACGCAAGCGAGGTACCACAGACAGAAGCCATTGAGGACGAACCGTTTGATTCAGTAATCTCAGATACTGCACGAAGTGTGTATGGGAATTCTTCTTTCGAAGGAAGCACAGCACGTACTGCACGCCAAGCCAGTTTACCGTGGCCAATTTCACGACGACCGGTAAAGCCCATGCGGCCTGTTTCACCGACAGAATATGGCGGGAAGTTATAGTGCAGCATGAAGTTTTCTTTATACGTACCGGTCAGCGCATCAATCATTTGCTCATCATCTGATGTGCCCAATGTTGCAACAACCAGTGCTTGTGTTTCACCCCGTGTAAACACAGCAGAACCGTGTGTACGCGGAAGAACGCCAACTTCAGCAACGATTTGGCGAACGGTATCTAGATCACGGCCATCAATACGTTTGCCTGTTTTGATGATTGAACCACGAACCACGTCCGCTTGTACGCTTTTGAAGACTTCGCCAAGAACGTTTGCTTCATCAGCCGTTGATTCTTCGGTCAGGAATTCTTCCTTGGCTTTTGCTTTCGCAGCATCCAATGCTTCATAGCGCTCTTGCTTGTCAGAAATCTTGTAAGCTTTTTCGATGTCTTTACCGACAAGCTTTACGACTTTCTTTTCAAGGTCAGAGTG
>CALFBU010000235.1 GCA_937951455.1 uncultured Rhizobiaceae group bacterium | reverse complement strand
GTAATGAGAACATAATAGTTTCAGGAGTTGTTCCATGTATGTATCAATCAGAGACCTTGCTTCCCTAGCAACCATTACACTCTTTCTAACCACCATGTTTACTTGGGGCGAGATCATTAAATTCGTCGCTTAAGTTTTATTTCACAGTCATAACCCTCTAGTTATCAGGGGGTGAAACAGCTTTAAGCTTGAATTTCGGGCGCTATTTTCAGACACTCATATTATTGTATGGTGACAGACTTTCTGGAAATGGGTTCGTTAGAAAATGGCTTCAAGCGCTAATCAAAAAATGCATGCAGCACTCCTTGCGGGCTCAGAAGGCAATCAAGAAGAGAACCAAGGCGCTGAATTTGTTCATCTGCATGTTCATTCAGCCTTTTCCTTGCTTGAAGGCGCATTACAACTTAAAAAAGTAATGGAACTTGCCATTGCTGACAACCAGCCAGCTCTAGCTATTACGGACCGTAATAACATGTTTGGTGCGCTGGAGTTTTCGGAGAAAGCTTCCAAGGATGGTCTGCAACCTATCATGGGTTGCAAACTCGCGGTTTCCTTTCACGATGACAAAGACCACGTGCCGAGATCAGGCCATGTAGAGTTTCCATATCTCGTATTCCTTGCGATGAACGAGCAGGGGTTCGCCAATCTTAAGAAACTGGTCAGCAGCGCTCACATTGATTGTGGTGACGGCGATCTTCCCAATGTCACATACAGCGCACTTAAAAAACATAATGAAGGCATCATTTGTCTAACCGCATCCTCGGAAGGTCCGCTCAACAAACTGATACAGGATGGGCGTAAAGCTGATGCCGAGGAGAGGCTCTTAAAACTCAGCGAAACTTACGGTGACAGGTTGTATGTAGAATTGCAACGCCATGCCAATTACGATCGTAAAGTTGAGCAGACATTGGTTGAACTGGCTTATCAACATCATATAAGCCTTGTCGCAACCAACCAGCCATTCTTTGCCAAGGCTGATGATTTTGAAGCACATGACGCACTTATCTGCATTGCCGAGGGTGCTGTTGTTAATATGGATGATCGCCGTAAGTTGACGAGAGATCATTATTTCAAGTCTCAGAAAGAGATGAAGTTACTGTTTAAAGAAATTCCAGAAGCTATTGAAAATACAATAGTAATATCAAAAAGAATCACATTCAAAGAAACAACCACTGATCCCATACTGCCTCGCTTTACAGAAAGTGATGGTGATGCAGCCCCTGAAGCAGCACTTCAGGCTGAATACGATGAATTGCATCGGCAATCGGAGGCGGGGCTTGTCGATCGACTTGAAAAATATCCAATTGCTGAAGGATATACCAGAAAAGATTACGAAGACCGTCTGGCGTTTGAACTGAACGTCATCCAGCAAATGGGGTTTCCGGGATACTTTCTAATCGTTGCCGACTTTATCAAATGGGCAAAAGAACAGGGCATTCCGGTGGGGCCTGGCCGTGGTTCGGGTGCGGGGTCTCTCGTGGCTTGGGCGTTGACGATTACCGATATTGACCCGATGCAATTCTCGCTCCTTTTCGAGCGTTTCCTAAACCCTGAACGTGTCTCCATGCCTGACTTTGATATCGATTTTTGTCAGGAGCGCCGCGAAGAAGTTATAAAATACGTTCAAGCAAAATATGGTTCCGATCAAGTCGCTCAAATCATTACTTTCGGAACGCTGCAGGCAAGGGCTGTTTTGCGCGATGTCGGGCGCGTTCTGCAAATGCCATATGGACAGGTTGATCGCCTAACAAAGATGGTGCCCAACAATCCTGCAAATCCGACGACATTGGTAGAGGCAATCGATGGTGAACCACGCCTGCAGGAAGCAGCCAAGGAAGAAGAAATCGTCGCAAAGCTGTTTGACATTTCAAAACGCCTTGAAGGATTATACCGCCACGCTTCAACCCACGCTGCAGGCATTGTGATCGGTGATCGCAAGCTGGATGAACTTGTACCGCTCTATCGCGATCCACGCTCGGAAATGCCGGTCACTCAATATAACATGAAGTGGGTAGAGCAGGCGGGTCTGGTCAAGTTTGACTTTCTTGGTCTTAAAACACTTACAGTACTAGAAAAAGCAGTCGAGTTTATCGCTCAAAGCGGCACGATTGTTGATCTGGCACATATCCCGATTGATGATGCAAAGTCCTATGAAATGCTGACACGGGGCGAAACTGTTGGCGTTTTCCAGCTGGAAAGTCAGGGCATGCGCAAGGCTCTGATTGGGATGAGACCTGACCGCTTTGAAGACATTATTGCGCTTGTCGCCCTTTATCGTCCGGGCCCTATGGATAATATCCCGACTTATAATGCACGTAAGCATGGCGAAGAAGTGCCTGATTATTATCATGAAAAAATCGAGGGCGTTCTCAAGGAAACTTACGGCGTTATCATCTATCAGGAACAGGTGATGCAAATCGCGCAAATCCTGTCTGGCTATTCGCTTGGTGAAGCCGATCTCTTGCGCCGCGCCATGGGTAAGAAAATCGCCTCTGAAATGGAAGCACAGAGGGTGCGCTTCGTGGATGGTGCTGTTGAGCGCGGCATCAAGAATGGCGAGGCGAACGTCATCTTCGACCTTCTGGCCAAATTTGCCAATTACGGCTTCAACAAATCACATGCGGCTGCATATGCACTTGTTTCCTATCAAACTGCCTATTTGCGTTGTAATTATCCTGTTGAGTTTTTGGCGGGTTCCATGCAGCTGGATTTAGGCAATACAGATAAATTAAGCATTT
>CALFBU010000234.1 GCA_937951455.1 uncultured Rhizobiaceae group bacterium | reverse complement strand
ATCTAGAGGAATAATAAGAAGTATTATCTGTTTCATTGATGACAAGAAATAAATGTACGAGAGGGGTTCAAGCCGTTCTTCCAGTTTAATATTGCTGTATGCTTTCGAAGTCAGCGTTGTGTTGATGGTGCGGATTAGATGGATGCACGTAGTTCAAAAATTTCTGCTAAGCGACACTATTTGGTCGGTAACTAAGGGCTCGAAGCAGCCTTTTGCACTATTTTGGTGCATAGTCGCTTCTGGCACACACCTGCTATTCAGTGGAGCTGTAGTAGTAAGGGGCTGGGTTTCAATTGGGTGCTTTTGATCATGAGCTTGACTGTAACAAGATGATGCAAGCTGGGGCAGGTTGATGACCTATACTCTAATGCCATCAATATCTTAAGTGATGATTTGCTAGGCGTTGGTATGGTTTGAAAAGGTTTCTAGCCTGAATCATAATCCGCGTGTCGGGGGTTCAAGTCCCTCTCCCGCTACCAAGTTCTTAATTCAATAAATCCGATTTGAAAAAAGCTATAAGTATAGCTTTACTCCCAAACATTCATAAAAAATTTCTATGATAGTTTTGTTTTATGGAATATGTTTTTTTATGTTTTTAGTTGGGATGAAGTTGAATGAAAGTCAGAAATCTTGATACATTCTATTGGATTGCCAGTCTTGGCAGTTTTCGTGCTGCTGCGGATAAACTTAATTTAACACAGCCAGCAATATCTGCACGCATTCAGGTTCTTGAACAAGATCTGGGCTCGGAGTTGTTTGTACGCGAAGTCAGAAATGCTGAATTGACCTCTGATGGCAGGCGTCTTTTCGTTTTTGCAGAACGTTTGATGAACCTCAATCAGGATGTATTGACTGCATTTTCTGATACTTCAAACATTGAGCAAACCATAAGGGTTGGGTCTTCTGAAACGATCGTATCGACTTGGCTGCCAGATTTTATGGGATATCTCAATCAATCCTATAAGCGTATATCTTTTGATTTAAGGGTTGATTCAACGGACAACTTACGCAATGCGCTCGTTGCGCGTGAAATTGATTTGGCATTCCTGATGGGGCCTATTGCGGAAGTGAGCATTACCAATCATGAGCTGTGTACCTATCAAATGATTTTTGCGGCGCCGCGTGAACTAGCTGAATTACACGATACTTGGGTACCAAGTGCGATTGCGAATCAATCCATTCTGACGTTTGCCAATAACACAAAGCCAAGCAGGCAAATTCGCGAGCTACTTGCACCACATACAAAAAATACGCTCGACATGACTACCTCAACGTCCCTTGGGGCGCTTATCAGGCTCGCAAAGGCAGGGATGGGGGTGTGTGCCCTGCCAAAAGCAGTGATTAAAAATGAAATTGCTTCAGGTGAACTGGTGGAATTGAACACTGAAATTCAAATGCCAACGATTTCATTTACGGCTTCTTATGTATCAGCAGGCCCGGAAAGCAGCCTCATGACTGACTTGAGTAACAGTGTCATTGAATTTTTAAAGCCCCGTCTAATAAAAAATATTTATCAAAACTAACAAATAAATTCGATTTGATTTTTCTGTCATAAACATATTTCCTAGCATCAGGAGAGTTTTTAGACATGAATATTGCAGCCAAAATTAAATCTGGATCTGAGCTTCGTAAACTTATACGCACTGGCGACTTTGCAGGGCAGACAGCTGGTCAGGCACCCGATCATCTTCAGGGCAATGTGGTTATATTGCCAAAGAAACATGCTGGCGATTTTTTATTGTTCTGTCTGAACAATCCAAAACCATGTCCTCTAATTGGAATGTCAAAACCCGGAGACCCTTCAATTGCATCTTTAGGCAATGAGATTGATATTCGTTACGATGTTCCGCGATATTGTATTTATAAAAATGGCAAATTGTTTGACGAGGTAAATGACATTCTTGAATATTGGGCGGACGATTTTGTAACGTTTATTCTTGGTTGCTCATTTACCTTTGAAGAAGCCTTAATGCAATCCGGATTTATTGTTCGCCATATTGAGCAGGGCCTAAATGTGCCGATGTTTAAAACCAATATTGAAACTATGCCAGGTGGTAATTTCAAAGGTCCTTTAGTGGTTACGATGAGACCCTATCCAAAAGAGAAAATACCTGCGGTTTTTGATCTTTGTGCAGAATATCCTCATGCGCATGGAACTCCTGTTTATTGGGGCGATCCGATTTCTATAGGGATTAACGATTTACAAAAACCAGATTATGGTGACGCCATAGAAGTAATGGAAGATGAGGTTCCAGTTTTTTGGGCTTGTGGTGTTACTCCGCAAGCGGCGATTGAAAATGCCAAACCAGACTTATGCATTACACATGCACCAGGGCATATGCTTGTCACGGATATACGTTCATCGCAGCATTTAAGCGTTAGCGCTCAAATGTCTGCTTTTCAAAATTAGACTTATTAATCAGACTTAACAAGGGAGAGTAAAATGAGAAAAACTTTAACAATGATTGCAGCGGTTTCAATGCTGGCATCGGTGTCAACAACAGCACTTGCTGCAGACAAGCCAGCTTCCATAAAAGCTGTGGGTACGTGGGGTAGTTTAACCAACTATAAAAAGCATGAGGGCCCATTCTGGAACGATACAATCAATACAGCCAGTGGCGGAACCATCATCGGTGAAATCAAGCCTCAAACAGAGTTAGGGCTTAAAGGTTTTGAGATTATGCGCTTGATTAAAAATGGCGTGTTTGATTTTGCGTTTGGTTTACCAGGCTACGTCGCTGCTGAGAATGCCATTTTTGAAGGTGGAGACCTTTCAGCAGTTACACAGGATATTGAAACGCAACGCAAAGTTGCTGAAGCATATTACCCAACCCTGGAAAAAGCTTTTGCAGAAACATACAATGCAAAATTGATGATGTTGTATCCGTTCCCGAGCCAGACACTGTGGTGTAATGGTGAAGTTAAAGGAATTGCGGATCTAAATGGAAAGAAGATTCGCGTTTATTCAACAACATTGGGTGACTTTGTAGAAGGCGTTGGGGGTACGTCTGTAACCGTACCATTTGCAGAGGTAATTCCAGCACTAGAGAAAGGCGTTGTGGATTGTGGCATTACTGGCACAATGTCAGCATATGCTGCAAAATGGCATCAAGTTGCGACGCATGCATATACACTACGTGTTGGTTGGGGATTGGCCTTTGGTGCCATGAACATGGACAAATGGAACTCACTGACGCCAGAACAGAAAGCTGTACTTGAAAAAGAAATTTCAGCGCTTAACGAGCGCATGTGGGCAGAAACAGCCACAGAAGATGAAGTTGCAATTTCTTGTATTACTGGTGGTAAATGCGACATTGGTGAGCCTGGTCAAATGACGTTGGTTGAGCCTAGTGCAGAAGATTTGAAAATCCGTGATCAGGTTGCCAACGATGTCATTCTTGCACGTTGGGCAGATCGCTGTGGCGAGGAGTGCGCTGAAAACTGGAATCAAACAGTTGGCTCAATTTTAGGCCTTACAGCCAAAGCGAAGTAATCTCCCTGCTTCGAAATTCGGTCGGCGAAATCTGTTGTTGCCGACCGTTTTTAAACCTCTTTGAATTGATATAATTATGAATGTTCTTTTGAATTATGCACGCAAGACCAGCAAGATATTTGTCTGGATTGGTGGCACGCTTATCATCTTGTCTGCCTTACTGGTGACGTTTGAAGTATTTTTGCGAAAAGTATTCAATGTCAGCATTGGTGGTGCAGACGAACTCTCCGGCTATGCTTTTGGCATCGCAACCAGTCTTGGTTTTGCCTATGCATTATTTGAACGTGCGCACATAAGAGTTGATGCACTTTATAATCTTTTTCCGCCAAGTCTTAAAATTGTAGCCAATCTTTTTGGCATCATTCTGTTGGCAGGTTTTGCGGGCGTTGTATGTGTTATGGCTTGGGGCATGGTGGCTGATACCATAACCCATAACTCGCACTCGATTACGCCATTGAGAACGCCTTTGGCCATTCCGCAAGTGCCTTGGCTTTTGGGTTGGCTCTTTTTTCTCGCCTGTTGTCTATTGCTGATTATCGCTAGCATAAAGGCGCTGATTTCGCGCGATTTTGAAACCGTAAACACGCTGATTGGCACTAAAACAATCGACGAACAAATTGAAGATGAGAGCGTTTGATATGGTAGCTAAACCTCTTCTTATACTCGTTGCACTTGTTGCTTTTGCCGTCCCGATTGCCGCTTCGCTGGGTTGGCTTGGTTTGACACTTCAGTACACTGAAAGTTCCATGCCGCTGCATCGTGCTTTGGGCGATATGGTCTGGCAGACTGGCACGGACTTCCTTTTAGTTGCCATCCCTATGTTCGTATTGCTGGGTGAAATTTTGTTACGTGCCGGCATTACAGAGCGTATGTATGACGGCATTGTGAAATGGCTTGGCTGGTTGCCAGGGGGCTTGATGCATTCAAATATTGGGTCAAGTGCGTTATTTGCTGCAACATCGGGTTCATCTGTTGCAACGGCTGCTACGATCGGCACTGTCGCCGTTCCACAAATTGAAAAACGTGGCTATAACGAACCGTTATTCCTGGGTACTGTTGCAGCGGGGGGAACGCTGGGCATTTTGATACCACCCTCAATTAATCTCATTCTCTACGGATTGCTTACTGATACATCTGTTCCAGAGCTTTATCTGGCTGGCTTTTTACCAGGTTTCCTGTTGGCTCTTTTGTTCATGATGACCGTGGTAGCATTATGCATCTGGAAGCCGACATGGGGTGGTGATCCTATTTCGGTGGGTTGGTCTGAACGCTTCAGTGCACTGCCCTCACTTATTCCGCCGATAGGTATTTTTCTTGTGGTCGTTGGTTCAATCTATGCGGGCGTTGCAACGCCAACAGAAGCCGCATCCCTTGGTGTTGTGGCTGCGATGATACTTGCAGCGCTCAACAAGAAACTGACAATCGACATGCTTAGGCAAGCGGTTGAAGGTACAATGCGCACGACGTCCATGATCATGCTGATTATTTTGGCTGCTGTGTTTTTGAACTTCGTTTTATCGGTTATCGGTTTGACACAGGCATTGGCAGACTTTGTAACCAATCTGGGTTTGTCGCCATTTCAAACAATGCTTATGATTGTATTCATACTTGTTTTGCTGGGTTGTTTCATGGAAACGCTTTCCATGCTTTTAATTACGGCACCTTTGATCACACCAATTGTTGTCGCGCTGGGATATGATCCGGTTTGGTTTGGCATTTTGTTGATGGTGTTGTTGGAGACAGCATTAATAACGCCACCCATTGGCATTAATCTGTATGTTGTGCAGGGGGTTCGCGGGCGTGGAGAGATGCTGGATGTCATGAAAGGTGCTGCACCTTTTGTATTGACCATGTTTGCCATGATAGCCTTGCTGTTGGCTTTCCCGCAGATCGCGCTTTGGTTACCGTCGCTGTTTTACTGATCATTAAAATCCAGGCTGACAAATTCATTCATAATTAGACAAACTTCGTTCTGGGCCGCCAGTGACGAACAAGGAGAAATTTATCATGTGGCAATTTTGGGTAGACCGTGGTGGTACATTCACAGATATTGTGGCGCGCGAACCAAATGGCAATTTGAAGACACATAAATTGCTGTCGGAAAATCCTGAACAGTACAAGGATGCAGCCCTTCAAGGCATCCGTGAGTTGATGAATCTAAAGCCTGACGACTCAATGCCAGAAGCTTCGATCGAAGCTGTAAAAATGGGAACAACGGTTGCGACCAATGCACTTTTGGAGCGCAAGGGGGATCCCACGCTCTTATTAACAACTTTAGGTTTTAAGGATATTCTTAGAATTGGATATCAAAACAGACCAAAGCTGTTTGATCTCAACATTGTTTTACCCGAACTGCTTTATACAAGCGTTGAAGAAGTTTCAGAACGTTTGGATGCGCAAGGTAACGTTATTCTGGAATTAAATTCAAAGGCAGCCCGTGCTGCTTTGCAAACTGCATTTGATGGTGGCATCCGCAGTGTTGCTATTGCTTTTATGCATGCATATCTAAACCCAGTACATGAAATAGCCGTTGCCGATATTGCACGTGAGATTGGTTTTACCCAAGTTTCAACAAGCCATGAGACATCGCGTCTGATAAAACTTGTTGGACGAGGTGACACAACCGTGGTGGATGCATATCTATCGCCAATATTACGTCGTTATGTAGACCAGGTTGCAGATGCCCTTGATGTAAAGGGTGGCGTTTGCAAACGTATTTTCTTTATGCAGTCAAATGGTGGCTTGACGGATGCCAGTCTTTTTCAAGGCAAGGATTCTATTTTATCCGGGCCGGCAGGGGGTGTCGTCGGCATGGTGAAAACTGCTGAGGACGCAGGCTTTAATCGCCTGATCGGATTTGATATGGGCGGTACGTCTACCGATGTTTGTCACTATGCGGGCGCGTATGAGCGCTCTTTTGAGACAGAGGTTGCCGGTGTGCGAATGCGTGCGCCCATGATGGACATTCATACAGTGGCTGCAGGTGGTGGTTCGGTTCTTTCATTTAAAGATGGTCGTTATCAAGTGGGCCCCGAGAGCGCGGGTGCAAATCCTGGCCCGGCTTGTTATCGCAGAGGTGGCCCACTAACCGTAACTGATTGTAATGTTCTACTAGGTAAACTGAACCCAGACCATTTCCCTGCCGTTTTTGGGCCTGATGCAAATCAGCCTCTGGATTTAGAAGCTGTACGTGAGGAATTTTCTAAGCTGGCACTTCAGATATCAAAGGAAAGTGGAACACCGCTATTGTCTCCTGAAGAGACTGCAGTAGGCTTTTTGAAAATTGCAGTAGAAAACATGGCCAATGCCATCAAAAAGATATCCGTTCAACGTGGTTATGATGTGACGCAATATACGCTGAACTGTTTTGGTGGCGCTGGCGGACAACATGCTTGTCTAGTGGCAGATGCCTTGGGTATGAAGCGCGTTTTCCTGCACCCGTTTGCAGGGGTTTTGTCAGCCTATGGCATGGGTTTGGCTGATGTTAGAGCTTTGAGAGAAGAGCAATTTGAAAAGAACTTAACGAAGAGCGATGAAGCAGTCGCAATTCTTGATCGGCTAGAAGAGGAAGTTCGTAAAGAGGTTTTGGCGCAAGGCGTTGCAATGCACGATATTAAAATCGAAAAGCGTGCGCATCTTCGCTATGCAGGCTCTCATCAATCACTTGAAGTACCCTTCGGAAATGTGGAAGAAATGCAGCGTATGTTTGATGCTGCGCATATTGAACGCTTCGGGTTTTCTTCCCCCGAACGCGAACTGATTTTCGAAATTATCAGCATTGAAGCCATAGGACAGTTTGACAATCCATTGCGTGATGGCATCAAAAATATTCAAAACGAAAAACCGGATGCAATCAACGTTCCCATATATGGTAATGCCAAAATTACAAATGCTCCACTGCATGACCGCGATACCTTGAAGCCTGGGCAGATTATTAAGGGGCCCGCTGTTATTGTGGAAGCAACCGGAACAAATATCATCGAGCCTGGTTGGCAGGGGGAAGTTGACGCAAAGGGCAATCTGATACTTGTGCGTTATCAGGAATTGAAGCGGCAATCAGCCATTGGTACTGAGGCTGATCCCGTTATGTTGGAAGTATTCAATAATCTGTTCATGTCCATTGCCGAACAGATGGGCGCGACACTTGCCAATACTGCATACTCTGTAAACATCAAGGAGCGCTTCGATTTTTCATGTGCATTATTTGATGCAAAGGGTGATCTCGTTGCCAATGCTCCCCACGTACCGGTACACTTGGGCTCGATGAGCGAAAGTGTTCGTATTATTGCCAAACTTAATGAAGGGAAGATGAAGCCGGGTGACAGCTTCATGCTGAACGCACCGTTTAATGGTGGTACACATTTGCCCGATGTTACCGTCATTACGCCCGTGTTTGATACATCAAGCCAAGATATAATCTTCTATGTCGGCTCACGCGGACACCATGCAGACATTGGTGGGCGTACACCAGGCTCGGCTCCACCTGACAGCACCCACATTGAAGAAGAAGGGGTTGTTATTGATAATTTCAAACTCGTGGATGGAGGGGTGCTGCGTGATACAGAAACTCGCGAACTACTGGCATCCGGTAAGTACCCGTGTCGCAATATTGATGACAACATGGCCGACCTCGAAGCCCAGATTGCCGCAAATGCAACAGGTATTAGAGAAGTATACCGCATGATAGACACGTTTGGTCTTGATGTTGTACTGGCATATATGGTGCATGTTCAAGCGAATGCGGAAGCATCTGTTCGCCGTGTCATTGGTGAACTGAAAGACAGTTCTTTCACCTATCCCCTGGACAGTGGTTTGGAGATTAAAGTCAGCATCAAGGTTGATCATGAAACAAGTGATGCAGTGATTGATTTTACAGGCACATCTCCACAGGACAAAGGCAATTACAATGCGCCTTTGTCCATCTGCAATGCTGTCGTGCTTTATGTTTTCAGAACTCTTGTTGGTACTGACATTCCAATGAATGAAGGTTGTCTTAAACCGTTAAAAATTATAGCTCCTCTGGGCTCGATGATAAATCCGGTTTATCCAGCAGCTGTCATTGCAGGCAATACAGAAGTAAGCCAGTCGATTGCCGATTGTCTTTATGGGGCGCTTGGTGCTGTTGCTGGTTCTCAAGGCACAATGAATAACTTTGTATGGGGGAATGATCGTTTCCAGAATTATGAAACGATCTGCGGTGGTACTGGTGCTGGGCCTGATTTTGACGGGACTGATGCTGTTCATTCTCACATGACAAACACACGCATGACGGATCCTGAAGTTTTGGAAAAACGCTTCCCTGTTCGCGTTGAAGAGTTTTCAATCAGGCGCTGTTCTGGTGGTATTGGAAAACATAGAGGTGGAGATGGGATTACTCGAAAAATAAAGTTCCTCGAGCCTGTTACAGTTACCACGCTTTCTTCTCATCGTATTACCCAGCCATTTGGTAAAGATGGGGGCGGTAATGGTGCGGTTGGTAAAAATTCTGTACTGAGATTGAACGGGTCCAGCGAAAAATTACTTGGCAATGATGAGAGTCAATTGGCGCCCGGTGACATCTTTATGATGCAAACACCAGGCGGCGGGGGATGGGGAGACATTTCCTAATGCTTACGAAAAGTCACGTGGCATTTGGGAATGCTGCCTCTGGGGTATAGGTTTTGAAGCTCTCTAGATATTGTGCATTGGCTTGTCTTTGCCATTCAGTTCCCGGTTGAATGGCTGAAATACATTTGTATTTTTTGCGGTATTCGTTGGTGCGTTCACATTCTTCAATGACGATTGAAACGATCCCTGCAACCTTGCCTTTTTGCTGTTCAACCAATTGCATGGCGCCGTGCATGGAGCCGCCTGTTTCCACCCATTGATCAACCAGCAGGACGCGCGTATCGGGTGCGAAAGCGGGCAGGCGCATTTCCATGTCCTGGGTCCTGCCTGAATAATTGGTATATGATGCGCTGTCCGTATCCACGCAGAGCTTGCCTGCCTTGCGGATCGGCAAGAAGCCACGGCCGATGCGCGTTGCGATGGCTGCGCCCAATACAAAGCCCATCGCGTCCAGGCCAGCGACCACATCAACTTCATCGGGGTCTATTTCTGCGCATAAATCATCCAGCAAATCGTGGAAGGCCTCGCCATTGATGTAAATGGACGTTGGGTCCAGCCAGGCAAATTTATCGCCTTTTGTATTGGGTGCCATTAATGGAAAATACCAGCGGTCGTCTCTTGGGCCTTTATCTCTAGACATGATCATTTCTCCTTCAAATTTTCCATTAGATTGTTAAGGCGTGCCGGGTCGATGTTATAAAAATCATCTTGAATATTGATGCCTGTTGCCACCATCAGACAATCCACCAATTCTGCGTACTGGTAGACATTTTGCGGTGTGATGCCAGATGCGATTGCAATTGGTGTATCACCACAGGCTTTTCTGAAGGTCTCAATTTTGCCGAGGTCAGCAGCATGACCTGTTGCAATACCAGAGGTTGTCACCACATCCATGAAATGTGTCGCAAGCTGCGCGCTGGTTGCATAATGTTCTGGCAGAACTTCACGTTGCTTCTTGAAGCAAGTGCCACCGAAATACATTCCGTACCAGCCGCTATCTTTTTTTACCTTTAGGATTTCATCAGCTTCGGTTTGATTGTTTGTGTCGGCAAATTCGTCAATACGCGCATCATCCGCCCAATAGCCATCGACAAGTGTGCCTTCGTTAGCCAGCTTGCCCAAAATGGGAAAGGCATCCTTGCCGGTTACTGCAAGAAAATTCACGGCCAACCAA
>CALFBU010000233.1 GCA_937951455.1 uncultured Rhizobiaceae group bacterium | reverse complement strand
TGGAAGTTGTAGCAATTGGCAAGGCAAGCGCCAAAGCCATCAATGGTGTTAAAAAGAGTTTGGAAAAATTCATTCTTAAGTTCCTTTCGCTATGCCGCCCAGCCGTAAGGTGATTGCACATTAACATTTCATTAAGAATTTATCGAATCAAAACTGAATACAGTCTGAATGTCGGTTTTAAACCGGCTCATCCCAATCAAGCGGATCAGGTCGCATCTCCAGATGCAATGGCCCGCGAGGATCCCAAGGATGCGCTTCAGCAACGGCTTCATCAAGCTCAACACCAAGTCCAGGTTCTTTGGACGGAATGACATAACCATCTTCCCACTCAATGGGTTTTTTGAGGAGTTCACCATGGAAGCCATCCCATTTCTTGATGGATTCAAGCACAAGGAAGTTTGGGCTACAGGCAGAGAGTTGCGCATTCGCAGCGCCGACAATTGGCCCGCAATAACAATGCGGCGCGATGTGCGCATGATAAGTTTCAGCCATGGAAGCAATCTTCTTGCCGTCCAGCAGACCACCAGAACGCCCCAAATCAAGCTGCAAAATTGAAGCTGCTCCTGATTTCAAAACCTGAGCGAATTCATAACGCGTGCAAAGACGCTCGCCTGTTGCAACAGGAATTGAAGTTTTGCCCTGCACCACACTCATCGCTTCTGGCATGTCTGGTGGCACAGGCTCTTCAAACCAGAGCGGATCATATGGCTCTATTGCTTTGGCAAGACGAACGGCTCCCGATGGTGAAAACTGTCCATGCGTTCCAAATAATATATCTGCGCGCGTTCCGATCGCTTCACGTACGGCTGCACACATGCGCGCTGACAAATCGATATCAACCAATCGCGGCATGTGACCATCGTAAGCGGTATATGGACCTGCAGGGTCAAATTTAACAGCTGTGAACCCTTCTTCAACAGCCTTTAGCGCAACACTAGCTGCCATGTCAGGATCATTATAGACTGTCTTTGCACCTTCTTCACGATCTGCTGGATAAACGCTCTCATCATCTTCTGGATAAAGATACGTGTAAGAACGCAAACGCTCGTGCACCAAGCCTCCCATAAGCTCGTAGACTGGCTTGTCCGCTTCCTTGCCGATGATATCCCAGCAAGCCATTTCAAGTGCGGAGACACAGCCCATCATGGTGGGGTCTGGCCTTTGCGTAAAACCGGACGAATATGCCCGACGCCAAAATTTTTCAATGTGATGCGGGTCTTCATTTTCAAGATAACGACCAAAGCAATCCTCAATGCAGCGCACCATCACATCAGGACTAAAAGTTGCCGCGTAACACTCGCCATAACCAACAACGCCTGAGTCTGTGGTCAGCTTCACAAAAATGAAATAACGCCCACCCGTATGAGGCGGAGGGTTACCAACCACAAATG
The DNA here is from genome assembly GCA_937951455.1 of uncultured Rhizobiaceae group bacterium. GTDB lineage: Bacteria > Pseudomonadota > Alphaproteobacteria > Rhizobiales > Rhizobiaceae > JAALLB01. The sequence continues at coordinate 1,206 of CALFBU010000233.1, read as the reverse complement.
TCTTGAGTTCTTTAACCTGCATTTTCTGCCTCACTTATCACTTGATGTGAAAATCATATTCACTTTAATCAAAAACAATCACATTCTTGATCGCCTTGCCAGAGCGCACTTCGTCCATCGCCTCATTGACCTGTTCAAGCTTAAAGCGTCCCGAGATCAACTCGTCCAATTTGTAGTCACCCTTGGCATAATGCGATAGCAATTCGGGGATATCTTCGGCGATCACGCTATTGCCCATTTTGGTGCCAATGAACTTCTGCCCCCATGCAGCCATCGTACCCGGATCATAATCTCCGCGCGTATCGCTGGATGGCATCCCAACAATCACTACTGTGCCATTTTTTGTGATGAAATTCTGTGCGCTATCAATCGCAGCTTTTACGCCAACCGTAACAAAAACAACGTCCGCACCTCGACCATCGGTAATTTTCATAACCTGATCAATCGCATCGGAATCTCTTGGGTCAATCGCATGCGTTGCACCGAAATCAAGAGCAAGCTTGCGCTTGTCTGCATCCAAATCCATCGCAATGACACTGGCCGCCCCCTTCAGGCTTGCGCCTTGAAGTGAGTTCAACCCGACACCACCGCAGCCAATAACAATCGCGTGCTGACCTTTCTTCAAGCCGGAAGCATGGGCGACAGCGCCATAACCCGTAATCACACCACACGCCAACAATGAAGCCACATCAAAGGGCATATTTGTCGGAGCCTTTTGTAATTGGCTTTCATGTACCAAAACTTCTTCCGCAAAAGCACCACAATTCATTGCTTGCTCGAGCGTTTCACCTGCGTTGTTGGAAATCGGACTTTTTGCAGAAAGTTCGAACTCCCCTTCGCAAAGAACTTCAACCTCGTCTAAACAATAATGGCAGTCACCACAATGACGAATAAGTGTCACAATGACATGATCACCAACCGCGTAATCACTCACTCCTGAGCCAACTGCCTGCACAATGCCAGCACCTTCGTGTCCATAAACCGCTGGCAACTGCCCACCCCAAATGCCGTCTGCAAATGAAACATCGGAGTGGCATATGGAACATGCCTTCAATTTAACATGCACATCGTTTTGGCCAACGTCTCCCAGCTCAACCTCTTCGATGACCAAAGGCTTGCCAAATTCCCTACAAACAGCTGCTTTCATTGTAATCCCCAATTTAGACATGCATGTTGTTTGATTATTACTACGCTTACGAAAACGTC
>CALFBU010000232.1 GCA_937951455.1 uncultured Rhizobiaceae group bacterium | reverse complement strand
CTGTAGAAATTGATTGCGGCGGCGTAGCTTTTTTCAGCTTCTTGAAACTGGTTTGAAAATGTCAGAAACTGAGCTTCAGTGATCCGGTTTTGATTTCTATTACGTTGCTGCGTTCTTGCAAAACGGGTGATGGTTCGCCAGTTGCGCTCCATGCTTCGGCGATATTTCTCCAAATCACCGTTTTTCGAAAAGCGATCTTTCTGAGATAAGGGCTCAGCTAGGTTTGTGCGGGTTTCTTGCGACGCAAAAGCTTCCATGATTGCTGCAGGTGAGGCGGCTTTCGCGTTACATTTTAATTCAACGCCTTGCAACGCGCAGCCCTCAGCATTAGCAAGGTTTGCGCTGAACCAAACAGCAGAAGTGATGAATATGGTTGCACAAATTTTCGAGTTTCGCATAGTTACCCCCTGAAAAATCTATCAATAAATGAATTTTGTGGGCTTAATGCATTTGAGTCAACGCCATCTATGGTAACAATTTTATATGACAGAAATTCTATTTTATCATTTGACGGAAAGAACCCTTCAACAGGTCTTGCCAGGACTGCTTGAGAAATCTTTGTCACGCGACTGGAAAGTGGTTGTTCAACTGGGTTCTCAAGAAGATGTAGAGAAACTCGATGAGCATTTATGGACTTATCGCGATGAGAGCTTTTTGGCACATGGCTGCTTGCGTAATGGGAGCGAAGCTTTGCAGCCGATATGGCTAACTACTGATGACGATAATCCCAACGGTGCAAAAATCCGATTTCTCTCAGGTGGCGCACAAATTGATGATCCATCAATCTATGACCGTATCGTGTACATGTTTGACGGGCATGATAATGCAGCGGTGGAACATGCGCGCGGGCGATGGAAATTCCACAAGGATGCATCGGAAAACAGTGGCCATGAGCAGACCTATTGGCAACAAAATCCAAATGGCGGATGGGAGAAAAAAGCGTGAATGGTGAAACAGAAAAAGATTTCAAGGCTCGCCAAGAGGCTTTAAAGTCCGAAATCAATAAAATGGATCGAGACAGTCTGCACTCTCTGCCAGAACGCGAGAAGTTCTTTCAGGATGTTTACAACAATGCCGAGGGCGATGCGGCGGCTGTACCGTGGGCAGATCTGGCTGCGAAGGAGAAGCTTGCGAATTGGCTGGAAGAAAACCCGGATCATGAGGGTAGGGCAATCGATGTAGGATGTGGGCTTGGTGATAACGCGGAAGCCTTGTCTGAAGCCTGGTATGAAACCATTGGCTTTGATTTTTCTCCAAAAGCAATCTCCTGGGCAAAAGAGCGGTTTCCTGAAAGTGATGTAACCTACCGCCAGATGGATCTGTTTGACCTGCCGCAAGAATGGTTGGGACAGTTTGATCTCGTGCATGAGTGTTATACGCTGCAATCCATACCGCCAGAAACACTTGAAAAATCCATTCCTGCTGTTGCAAGTCTTGTTGCGCCAAACGGTATCTTGTTGGTTTACACGCGTATTCGTGATGATGGCGCTGAGATTGAAGGACCGCCGTGGCCGCTTGAAGAACGTAAAGTTATTTCTTTTGCCGACCACGATTTGGAACTGGTGTCGCGTGAAGATTTCATTCTTGAACGACCGGACAGAAAAATACCACATAGCTTTATCGTCTGGAGGCGACCTTCATGAAGAAACTGGGCTTTTTATTCATCCTGATTGGACTTGTCGTAGGCATCTTGTTGCCGCTCGCGCAGGTGAAACTCAGCGGGACTGAAATTGTGACTTTGTCATTTGCCGATTTTCGCGATGAGGGCACTGAAACTCAAAACCTGCTAATCCGAAAAGAGGATAATCCGGTTCGAATTAATTTTCGTGCACGCTATAAAGTGGGTGCGCAATTGCCACCGGTAAAACTGCCAATCACTGTTAAAATTTCAGACGCGGATGGCACCTTGATTGGCACGATCATTTCATTCAAAACCGATGGCTTTGAAACGGGGCCAGAGCAGCCCAAAGTTGCTGGTAGTCAATCGCTGGTGTTTGATGTTCAAAACGACGGTCTGCACCGTATCAGCATGGCGTTTGCACCACAGCCTGGCAACAGCAATATATTAAGGCCGGATGTGGAAGAAATCACGGCTAAAGTTATTGCCAATGCAAGCGAACAAGAAAACCCTTACAGAATACCCGCAGCCGTTCTGGGAATTCTAGGATTCTACTTGATCGTGCGCTCCAGAAGAGGCCAAAAGCGCGAGCCAAAAAAGCATCGCTGGGGTCGCGGTGGTTCATAATTTGATTCTGAATAAGAGTTTAGGCTTCTTGTTATATAGTTGAAAATTAATGTTATAGAATGGTGATTTACAACCGCATCTAACCAAATCGAAGCCTGCATTTTTTGGAAAATTTAGTGGAGCCGCCAGTAAAGTACGAACCTGTTTTGAATGAATATTCCCTGTTCTACAGCTAGGTACAGGTAACATGGAATTATGCATAGAGAGCAGGAAATAGATTAAAATAATTAGATAAGTAATTTTAAAATAGTGAATATTTCGATGTAACCAGAATAGGTTCTCGCAAAAACATTGAGTCTTTTGATAATGCAGATTGATGGTTCACTTGCAGCTTTCGAATTGTTTAGTACCAAGTACATGTGTATCATTGTCTGAATAGTAAAATGTTGAGGTGGCAATGTGGGTGAGAAATTAAGATTATCAGGAAAAAGAGTTCTGGTAACGGCGGCTGGGCAGGGCATTGGGCTGGCATCCAGCTTGGCGATGGCGGAAGAGGGAGCACAGGTTTTTGCTACGGATATCAATACCGAAACACTGGCTGATTTAGCGGCAAGAGGTAATTCAAATATTGAAACATTTGAGTTGGATGCACTCTCAAAAGATTCAGTTTTTGCAGGGGTAAAACAGGCTAATCCGGATGTGTTGTTTAACTGTGCAGGCTTTGTTCATCATGGAACAATTTTGGATTGCACCGATGAAGAATGGGATTTTGCAACTAATCTGAATATGCGATCAATGTTCTGGTCCATACAGGCGGCATTACCGGGCATGCTCGAAAAAGGCGCGGGCTCGATCATCAACATGTCGTCAGCTGTCTCCAGCGTAATTGGGGTGCCCAATCGGTTTGCATATGGGATGTCAAAAGCTGGCGTCATCGGCCTAACGAAATCAGTGGCCCATGACTTTATTGATAAAGGTATTCGTTGCAATTGTATCTGTCCTGGGACTGTAGATAGTCCATCATTGCATGAAAGATTACATGCGACAGGCGATTATGATAAAGCTATGAAAGCCTTTGTTGCTCGCCAACCGATGGGGCGTATTGCCAAAGCTGAAGAAATTGCTGCACTTGTTGTCTATTTGGCATCAGATGAAAGTGCTTTTACAACCGGCCACCCTCATATCATTGATGGTGGTTGGTCGGGATAATCAATTTAGTTTAAGGAAAAAATGACTAAAATAGCGCTTGTAACAAGTGCAAGCTCAGGGGTTGGAGGTAACGCGGTAATACGTATGTCAAATCTACTTTTGTATGCAAATGTTTTCTCTATGAACATCATGGCCACAACGATGCCATTTGTGGGGCGTGGTTAAGTCTGCATGTCCGCCGAAGAAATATCTCAGGTATTGATTGATTGGGGAACCAGCAGCTTTCGCTTCTGGGGGGTGGATCAAAAAGGCATGGTTCAAGCTGAACATATTGCACAGCTTGGCATGCAAAAATTAAAGCCTTCGGACTACGAAAACACTCTGGAGAAAATACTATCCAAGCTAGGGATAAAAACCCACATACCTGTTCTCATTTGTGGAATGGCCGGGGCGGCTCAAGGATGGCAAGAGGCTCAATATATTGATTTGCCCGCAGGTTTGGACGACATGCCAAGCAAGGCAGTAAAGGTGAAAACGAAAGGCAGGGATGTTCGTATCTTGCCAGGTCTTGCGCAACGCCAAGAAACATCACCCGATGTTATGAGAGGCGAAGAAACACTTCTCTTGGGAGCGATACTGACCGAGCAAAAATATCAGACCTATTGCATTCCAGGCACACACTCAAAGTGGGTAAGCATGAATGAAACTATTGTTGAAAAGTTTCAAACCTACATGACAGGTGAACTCTTCAATCTATTGGTTGATTGTTCGACGCTATCCTATTTTCTTAAACAGAAATCAGAAAATTTACATAACCATCCCGAGTTTCAAGAAGCGGTTTTGGAAGCGAGTGCCAATCCTAAAAGTCTTAGTCATTTAATCTTCTCAATCAGGTCAGGCTCAATGTTATTTCCGAAAGAGGATGCTCATGCTGCTTTAGCTAGATTGTCGGGATTATTGATTGGCGATGAACTATCCAACATAAAGAAACATGAAACCAGAAAAGTAGGTTTGATTGCGAAGGGCGTACTTTCTGATAGCTATTCAAAGGCCATGAAAACGCTGGGTATGGAATTCGAATATATTGATAGCCACGAACTGGCATTGTCGGGGCTTCATTTCGCAGCAAAAAAAATCTGGTCCAGGTAAGGCAGCTACCCATGAACGCGATAGAGATCTGGAATGATATTGATGTAAAATTAATTGCAATTCTGCGGGGTATAAGGCCGGAAGAAACTGAACCCTATGTTACTGCGCTTTTGAGTGAGGGGTTTAGAGCAATTGAAATTCCGCTCAATTCTCCTGATGCTTACCGCTCAATAAGGATTGCTGTTCAAACGGCAAAGATCAAAACTAATGTGCCATGTCTTATAGGGGCAGGTACTGTCTTGAATGTTGAAGAGGTGCAACAAGTTCAGCTTGCAGGTGGCAACTTGATCGTTTCACCGAATGTAAACAGCAATGTCATTCAGGCTGCAAAAAAATCAAACATGCTGAGCGCGCCGGGTGTCTATACACCAAGTGAATGTGTAGCTGCACTCAGTTATGGTTGTGACATATTGAAAATTTTTCCAGCCTCTAACATGGGGACAAAGGGCATTCAGGCTTTGTCAGCAGTATTGCCATCGACAACGCAACTTTGCGCAGTTGGCGGAGTAGGGGATGATGATTTTAAAGCTTATAAAAAAGCTGGTGTTGTAGGCTTCGGCCTGGGGTCATCGCTATATAAATCAGGTATGCATTTGGACGACTTTCACGCAAAAGCAAAAACAGCTGTGAAGGCTTTTAGAATTTAGATGACCGTCCCGCGTGCAGGTTTGTCATGTTCTATCGTAAAGATCATACCATCCAGAAGTTCTGCCAAGTCAGGTCTTGCTGCAGGGCCATTTGAAATTGCGGCGATCTGGATAGTGCCATCCGGCCTGATACAAAAAACACTAGGTTCTGCGAACCGCCTGTCTGTTTCATCAGGCGTAAGTGGATCAGAAATATAAACATTTAATTCTTGCATCTGTCCCTCTGTAAGACCGTAGCCTACATCAAAAGTCCATCCAAATTCTTCTACATCAGATTTGGCTTTATCTTCTGTATCAGCCGATACTGTGACAATTCTAAATCCTGCATTCTCCCAATCCGTTTTCATGCGTTCAAGAATCGCGAAGTATTTTTTGCATCGCCCGCAATGCTTGCCACGATAGACAATGAACAGAGTCCATTTATCGTCGCTTCCACCAATGCTCAACGTCCCACCACCAAGTTTGGGAAAAGACATTTGTGCTATAGCTTCGCTGGATACAGGTTTGTGTAAAGTCATGGGATAGTCTTTCCTATTTGCTATTTAAGTGCTCGCATTCAGGAACGGGAGTTAATACAGGCTTTCCGTCAAAGAACGTTAAAAGGTTATCTACGGTTAGATCACCCATGGCTTGACGCGTCTCAACGGTGGCGCTTGCAACGTGAGGGGTTAGCGTAACGTTTTCCATTTCAAATAATTCAGATGGTGCGTTGGGTTCATCTGCAAATACATCAAGCCCTGCAAAGCCAAGACGTCCGTCCTTAAGAGCCTTTACAAGTTCAACCTCGTCAACGACTGAGCCACGGGCAACATTAATAAAAGTGCCCTCTGATCCAAGCGCATTTAAAACTTCTGCGTTAACGATCTTGTCTGTGGAAGAGCCGCCCGGCGTTATTGCTATGAGATAATCTACATCTTCTGCCATTTGTAAGAGGTTGTCATAATAGGCATAAGCAACATCGGTTTTTTTGGTGCGGGTGTGGTAAACAATCTCGCAGTTGAAGGCTTCTAGTTTACGAGCGATCTCACTGCCTATACGGCCAAGTCCAAGGATACCAACCCGTTTGTTCTGAATGGAACGGGTGAGAGGAGCGTTGCCCTTGTTTGCCCAATTTCCTGATCTTACCCATTTATCATCCCTGACCAGGCAACGGCTGGTTGCAAGCATCAAGAGCACTGCCAAATTGGCAACATCGGCATTGAGAACGCCAGGTGTATGCGTCACCATGATATTGCGATCAACCGCAACAGATGTGTCGATTGCATCATAACCGACCCCGTAACAGGATATGATTTTCAGGTTTGGCAATTTGGACATTATTTCAGGCTTTACGCCGTCATGCCCATTGGTTGCGATAGCCTCAATTTTTTCACCGTTTTCCTCGAGCCATTTCGGTGCATCTGTTATTTCAGAAAGCCTATGAATATTAAACGCTGCTTCGAATTTTTCCATCATACGCGGTGTAGCACCACCTATCAGTAACATGTCAGGTTTCATGGATGTTCGCCTCTAATGGTTATTTCTTGGGGTGTGTTTTTGAGCAATGCCTCTATAATTTGGAGCATCTTCAAGTACCATACCCTCACTGAATGGTTGTACTTTTTCACGGAAGTATTGTTGCCATGGTGTTTGGCTTTCAGGGGTTTCAAATCCACCTTTGGCTTTTAACTCTTTCTTGCGTTTTGCAAGTTCTGATTTGCTGACAAGCATGTCGGCTGAGCATTTGTTCAAATCAATACGCACCATGTCACCCGTCCGTATCAGCGCCAAGCCACCACCGTCTGCAGCTTCGGGTGAAGCGTTCAAGATCGAAGGTGAACCTGAAGTTCCTGATTGTCTTCCATCCCCAACACAGGGGAGAGAGTTAATACCTTTTTTTAACAGATACGATGGAGGGCGCATGTTTACGACTTCTGCGCCTCCTGGATATCCTTTGGGTCCCGTTCCCCTCATAAAAAGAATACAATGCTCATCAATTTTGTATTTTGGATTATCAATTTTTTTATGAAAATCCTCTGGCCCTTCAAACACAATTGCTTTGCCTTCAAAGGCATTCGGGTCATTTTCGTTGGATAGATATCTCTCATGAAACTCTTCTGAAATCACGCTGGTTTTCATGATTGCCGAGTCAAACAAATTACCCTTAAGGTTGATAAAGCCCGCGTGGTCTACCATGGGCTCCTTGACCGATTTGATAACGTCAGTATTTTCTGTTTTTTTGCCTCTGCAATTAGCGCCCATTGTCTTGCCATTTACAGTCATTGCATCTTTGTGCGGCAACAGCCCAGCCTTCATCAATTCATTGACTATTGCTGGTACGCCACCTGCGCGGTGATAATCCTCGCCCAAGTATTTGCCTGCAGGTTGCATATTTGCCAGCAAGGGAATTTTATGTCCAAATTTTTGCCAATCATCATTGGTAAGCTTGATGCCAAGATGTTTCGCAATTGCGTTCAAGTGGATAGGCGCATTGGTGGAACCGCCGATTGCAGAGTTGACCACAATCGCATTTTCAAATGCTTTTCTTGTCATGATGTCTGAGGGCTTAAGGTCCTCCCAAACCATTTCGACGATACGCTTGCCTGTGGCATAGGCCATTTGTCCTCGTTCGCGGTAGGGCGCTGGAATGGCCGCAGAACCTGGTAATTGCATGCCCAATGCTTCCGCCAAGGAATTCATGGTAGTGGCCGTGCCCATCGTGTTGCAATAACCAGTTGACGGAGCAGAGGATGCAGCAAGTTCCATGAACTCATCATCATCAATCTCGCCCGTTGCCAGTTGTTCGCGAGCTTTCCAAATCACCGTACCCGAACCGGCGCGCTCACCACGATGCCAACCGTTTAGCATGGGGCCTACCGATAGTGCGATCGCAGGAATGTTCACCGATGCTGCGGCCATCAAAAGAGCAGGGGTGGTTTTGTCACAACCGATGTTAAGGACTACGCCATCTATTGGATATCCAAATAATGTTTCAACAAGTGAAAGATACGCAAGATTGCGGTCAAGCATGGCGGTAGGTCGTTTGCCGGTTTCCTGAATGGGATGAACAGGAATTTCCATGACTGTGCCGCCAGAAGCGTTTACAGCATCGCGGACGCGCTTGGTGAGTTCAATATGATGGCGGTTGCATGGGCTAAGATCAGAACCCGTTTGTGCAATCCCGATAATCGGGCGACCAGACTGCAATTCTTCTCGCGTCAAACCGTAATTCAGATAACGCTCCAAATATAAAGCGGTCATTTCAGGGTCGGATGGATCGTTAAACCACTTGCGTGAGCGCAAATCCTCTTTTTTTATTTTCTTCTTAGCCATGTTATTTCCTTCCCGCTTGATCTCAGTCTAATGCAATAATAGCGCCGCTAGACTGTATGACTTTTGACGCAAGATTGTGACCTGTTTGCATCGCATCTGCCAGGCTGCCGCCTGTTGCATATTGATATAAGAAACCTGCATTGAAACTATCACCGGCTGCAGTTGTATCGACAACAGTTTCAATTTTCTTGAATGAGGTTTCACAGGGTGATTTCCCTATGGCCAAAGGGCCGCTTGCGCCGCGTTTTAACGCGCCAAACACAACACCTGCATCCCCCAGTCTTCTCAGAATAGAAGCTTCATCTTTGTCTTCAAAAAGTAACATTTCATCATCAATCGAAGGCAGAGCAACATCTGCTATTGACCACATTGCCATATTCGTATTTCGAGCTGTTTGAACGTCTTCCCAAAGGCGAGGGCGATAATTACTGTCATAGGCAAGTTTGCCGCCTTGGTTTCTGTATTCACGAAGAAACTCTATTAGTTTTGTACGTGTCTCAGATGGCAAGATGGCCATGCTAATGCCTGAAATGTAAATCAGATCAAAATCAAGTAGATTTGAAAGCCCAACTTCGCATGGCTCTAGAAAAAGAGTTTTTGCTGCTGACCGCCCACGCCAGTATGAAAAATTTCTCTCCCCGTCCTTATCCGTGTCAATGGCATAAAGGCCTGGCATCAAATCTTGACGTTTCTCAATGAGATTAGTGCGTAACCCATGCTTTTCGATTTCTGAGAAGATACGTTTGGAAAACTGGTCTTCACCCAAGGCAGTAATGTAGGAGATGTCGATTTCAGACTGCTTACAAAGCTGTTTAAGATAAACGGCAGTATTATAAGTGTCACCCGCTACGCCGATAGTCGCTTGCGCATTTTCACGAGCAATCAACTCTATCATCACTTCACCTACACAGGCGATTTTAATCTTCTTGGACATCATCATCAATTTAATTACAAACTTGCGTTTATCCTACATGCTTTCGAGTTTGGTGTAAGTCATTTTGTATAACTAAAATAACTTTCCCCATATAGTTTTACATGATTATTGCATAAATAAACGAGTTTAGATATATTTTGGTCATACCAAATTTGAAAATTGAGAATTTTTATGACTGCAATTCAAAACATCGATGTACAGTTATTTAACGTACCGCTTGATGAAGTTTTAACCGATGCAAAGCACGGGGATCATACGCATTTTGAATTGATTACAGTAACAATAAAATTAGCCGATGGCACAGAAGGTACTGGTTATACATATACAGGTGGTCGTGGGGGGCGGGCGATAGAAGCGATGGTCAAGCATGATCTTGCGCCATTTATACAAGGCGAAGACGCAGATCAGATTGAAGCTTTGTATGAAGCGATGCAATGGCACGTGCATTATGTTGCAAGAGGCGGCATTGCTTCTTTCGCAATTTCGGCAATTGATATTGCTCTTTGGGATATTCGTTGCAAAAAGGCAGACAAGCCTCTGTGGCAAATGGCAGGTGGCGCGGCCAAGCAATGTAAAGCCTATGCTGGTGGGATCGACTTAAACTTTCCACTCCCCAAATTGCTAGATCAAATTCAAGGTTATCTCGATCGTGGGTTCAATGCCGTGAAAATAAAAATTGGCCAACCGTCTTTATCAGAGGATCTGGAACGTATTGCTGCGGTTCGAAACTTAATTGGTTCAGATATTAAATTCATGGTTGATGCGAATTATTCGATGAGTGTTTCCCAAGCCATAGAAGCTGCAAACGCATTTAAGAAACATGATATCTTATGGTTTGAAGAACCCATTATCCCTGATCATTATTCAGGTTATAAAGAGATTGTTGATAAAACTGGCATGTCTTTGGCGATGGGGGAAAACCTTCATACCATTCATGAATTTGAATATGCCTTTGAACAATCAAGTTTGGATTTTATTCAACCAGATGCTTCCAATTGTGGTGGCATCACAGGTTGGCTGCAAGTGGCCGATCTATCGCGTAAACATGACATTCCCGTTTGCAGTCACGGTATGCAGGAACTTCACGTTAGTCTGGTCTCCGCACAATCCAATTCTGGTTGGCTGGAAGTTCACAGCTTCCCAATCGATCGTTACACAACTCGTCCGCTTGTCATAGAAAACCACATGGCAATAGCGCCAGACATCCCTGGTACGGGCGTTGTTTTCGATTGGGGAAAATTACAAAATGTACACGTTGCCAATATTTAGAAACTAAAACTAAAAATTATGTTGAACACAACACACGGGATCAAAAATGGAAACTCAAACAATTAACGCTGCTTTTTACAGAGGCAATAAATCTTTTGCAGTAGAGCAGACAAAAGCCGCACCTCCATCAGAAAATGAAGTGTCCATTCGTATTGTTTACTGCGGCGTGTGTGGAACGGACATGCATGTGTATCATGGAAATATGGACGCGCGTGTTGGTCATAATCGTATTTTAGGTCACGAAATGTCAGGTGTTGTTGAAGCGATTGGCAGCAACGTCTCCGGTATCGAACCAGGCCAAAAAGTAGTCGTCAGACCGCTTGATCATTGTGGAGATTGTCCTGCTTGTAATGCGGGTCATCAGCATGTTTGTCACAAGTTGAAATTTCTTGGTTTGGATACAGATGGTGCCATGCAGGAAATTTGGACCGTGCCTTCGCATACGGTTCACATCTTGCCAGATGATATTCGTATGGATCATGCAGCGTTAATCGAACCGTTGGCGGTTGCTTGTCATGATGTGCGTCTCTCCAACCTGAAACAGGGCGAAGATGTTCTGGTCATTGGAGGAGGGCCCATAGGGGTCCTCGTTGCCATGGTAGCACGTGAAGCAGGTGGCGATGTTGTTATATCCGAGGTCAATGAAAGTCGAATCGCGATTGCGCAGAAGCTTGGTTTTGAAACGATTAATCCGGCAGAAGTGGATCTGGCTGCCGAAATAAACAACCGCACAGGAGATAAAGGTGCGGAAATTGTTTTCGAAGTTTCAGGAACTCAGCCGGGCGTAGATGCCATGACTGCTTGTGCAGCGACCAAAGCGCGTATCGTCATGGTGGCAATTCATGCGCAAAAACCAAATATTGATTTGTTTCAGTTTTTCTGGCGTGAACTTCAATTGCTGGGCGCGCGTGTTTATGAAGGCGAAGATTATGAAAAAGCAATTTCGCTTATTTCGGCAGGGGCAATTGATGCTGATACTGTAATTACAGACGTCAGTCCGTTGTCCGAGATTCAGAATGCTTTTGAATCATTGGATGCCAGTCCTACCGCATTAAAAAGCCTGATCAAGGTTGGAGATTTATCATGAGCGTTTTAAATTCATTTGATTTGGCTGGAAAAACAGCACTTGTAACGGGCTGTAAGCGCGGCATCGGACGAGGCATTGCCGAGGCGCTTGCGAGCGCTGGTGCAGACATCATTGGCGTCAGTGCTTCACTTGAAACATCAGGCAGTGATGTTGAAACAAGCATAGAAGGGATGGGGCGCAAATTTACTGCTTATCAATGCGATTTTTCTAATAGAAAAGCGCTGGGTGGATTCATTGCCAGCGTAAAGTCAAATCATGGGACGCCAGACATTCTGATAAATAATGCAGGTACGATTAAGCGCAAACCTGCGCAAGATCACGATGATGAATTATGGGATGAAGTCATTGAAGTTAATCTGAACGCGCAGTTTATACTTAGTCGTGAAATCGGGCGCGATATGGTTGCACGGGGTTCCGGAAAAGTGGTGTTCACCGCATCGCTCCTCACATTTCAGGGTGGCATCACAGTACCCGGCTATGCGGCATCCAAAGGTGGTATTGGCCAGCTTACAAAAGCGCTCGCAAATGAATGGGCGCCACATGGTGTCAATGTGAATGCGATTGCACCTGGCTATATCGCAACAGATAATACCCAAGCACTGCAAGATGATGCGGCACGATCAAAGTCTATTTTGGAACGAATCCCGGCAGGGCGATGGGGTGCACCAGAAGATTTTGCTGGTCCTGCAGTATTCCTGTCATCTGCTGCATCAGACTATATGCACGGCACGGTCATGACCGTCGATGGCGGATGGATGGGGCGCTAATATGAGCGCTTCAATCAAAGAGGTTTGTTCATCAGGACCTGTCGTTCCTGTAATCGAAATCGAAAATGCCGATCATGCAATACCTCTTGTTGAGGCCTTGATGCGAGGTGGCGTTAATGTGGTTGAGATCACCCTTCGCACGCCACAAGCACTTGACGCCATTCAGAATGTGTCGGGTATCAAAGGCCTCCATGTAGGGGCAGGAACTTTACTCAGCGCACAAGATGTTACAAACGCTAAAAATGCCGGTGCAAGTTTTGGCGTTTCACCGGGCTCAACGCAAGAACTGATAGACACTTGTAAAAATCAGAGCATGCCATTTTTACCAGGAGCGGCAACACCAAGCGAAGTGGCAAATTTGAAAGCTCAGGGATTTGAAATTCAGAAGTTTTTCCCAGCAGAAGCTGCTGGTGGTGTTGCCATGTTGAAAGCAATATCCGGACCGATGCAAGATATCACTTTCTGCCCAACAGGCGGTGTTAGCATTGAAAATGCTTCAAGTTATTTGTCATTGCCAAATGTTATTTGTGTAGGCGGAAGCTGGATTGCTTCCAAAAAGCTGATTGCAGATCAGGCATGGGGTATTATTGAGGCGAATGCAAAGACCGCTTCTGCGCTTTCTTGAAATCAAGGTCAAGCGCAATAGGGGGCGTCGTTGCCCCAACGGTGTTGAGATATATGCTCTACATTGGCTTCATGGTGACGGGCAGCTTCCCACATTTTGCGCCAGCCTTTCCAATCCTTTAATTCGCTTTCAGGGTTAGACTTTGAACGCGCGATAAACTCAGGAAACTGGCTGCGCCCTGTTGGTTGGCCTGTTACATTATAGCGAAGGTCAAAAGACCAACGGTAATGATTGGTTGTATTGGATAGTGAACAATGGGGTGTCAGGGGATGAAACAGTACCGCCCCACCAGCTTTAACAGGTACAGGAATTGTATCTTGCG
>CALFBU010000231.1 GCA_937951455.1 uncultured Rhizobiaceae group bacterium | reverse complement strand
GATTATCTGATCAACTTGGGAAAGGGGGAAGGTGTTAGAAATTGGGGGTAAAATGAAGTTTTAAAGTTCACTTGTGCCGTCTTGCCGCATTCCCGTCTTTATGAAGATGTTTATTGATGCTGAATATTATTTAAACCACTTGAAAGCAAAAAATTATGAAGCATTTTCTTTCCATTATCTCGTCACTCGTTTTAATGTTTGTGGCGTCGTCTTCGGCATTTGCAAATGAATATAAAATTGGTGATCTTGTGGTAAATCATCCTGTTATTCCCGCGACTGTAAAGAGTGCTCCCGTTGCTGCAGGATATTTGAAAATTAAAAACAACGGTGCTGAAGCCGATAGACTCGTTTCTGTGTCTGCAGGTTTTTCTGCCAAGCAGCAAATTCACACCATGACAATGATTGATGGCATCATGCGAATGCGTCCGCTAAAAGATGGTGTTGTCATTGAGGCAGGTGGTGAAGCCACACTACGCGCTGGTGGTGATCACTTGATGTTCATGAAACTGAATGAACAAATGGAAGCCGGTCAAACGCGTAAAGTAACACTCGTTTTTGAAAAGGCTGGTGCGCTAGAAGTAGAAATGGTTGTCGTGGATATGAGTGATCTCGGTGAGGCAACAGAAGATCATACAAATCATTCTGGCCACACTAACTAACACTTAGAGAAGTTTTATAATACCTGGGTGCAAACACTACGACTGTGGATGAACAGTGTGTGTTTGTTCCCATTTTTTTTGAATTATGATATACTATAGTAACTTATAAGCAGGGAATTTTTCAGTAAGTAGTATTGGGCGAGTAATTTAAAATGTTGTATAGAGCTATCTATGTGGTTTTTATCAGCATTTTATACTGTATACCTGCAAACGCTTTTATTTTATCTACAAGAGTCGAAGCCATAACCATTCCAATCGTTGGTGGCTCATTTCAAATTGTAAACTTTGAAAATGTATATACGAGTGCTGTCCCTTCCTGCACCTATAACCTTCCAAGTGGAGCCGCACCTCCTGCCGTTGTACGTCTACGAAGCGTTGGTTCTTCAAGCATGGAGGTTAGGTTGCAAGAGCCTCGCGACTCATCTGCTGTGACAAGCGGGTCTGTATTTTGTCTGGTTGCTGAAGAAGGCGTAAACATATTGCCGGATGGCAGGCGTCTTGAGGCTCGAAGAGTTGTGTCTACCGTAACGCACGGTCGAAATGTACCTCTTGGAAATGGCGCTGGTACAATGCAGAATGTATCCGGTTTATTTTCAGGGTTTACGACCCCGACCGTGCTTGGGCAGGTGATTACCTTCAACGATAGTGATTTCAGCGTTTTTCACGCCAATGATTGTGAAAATTCAGGTAATCCTCCCTATTTTTCCAATTTTGCCGATGGTATTTGCGTCACAAAAATGGTTGCAGAAGATACGACGACGCGCATCAATGAAACGCTAGGTATTATTGTTATTGAAAGTGGCAGTGGAAATTACGATGGTATTTCCTATACCGCTGCTTTAGGCGCAAACACCATTGATGGCGTCAATAATAATGGCGCCAGTTACGCACTTGGTGGTTCATTTGAATTTGCGACTGCAACACTGTCAGGATTGAACGGTAATAATGGTGGATGGGCGGTGTTCTTTGGAGCCGGTGCAGTCGGTGGCGCTACACTTTCGATCGCTATAGATGAAGACCAGCTTCAAGACACTGAGCGAACTCATATCACAGAGAATGTTGCGTATTTTGCAGTCAGGCGGTTGCCGTTTTTTACAGCTTCCAAAACAGTTGACCGTGTAGAAATTGCGGAAGCGCTTACGCTTAATTATGAGATTGTTCTGGAAAATACGGGGCAGCTCGATCAAACGGGTGTCGTTGTTGATGATACTTTGCCTGATGCGTCAACAGGTACGGTTTCAGGCCCTGTAGAAAGTTTGGCTTCAGATAATATCTTTGAGGTAGGCGAGACCTGGACTTATACGGTGAGCTATCCCGTTACATCGGCTGATATTTCTGCAGGGGTCAATCTGATCAACAATGTATCTGTTACAACGGATCAGTATACAGCAGAGAGCCTTGCAGACGAGACTGCGCTGGCAACTACGACGATTGCGCCTGCTAATCCCTCAATTACTGTAACGAAGACGGCAGACATTGATACCAATGTTCCAGCGGGGGTTACGGTTACCTATACTTACGTTGTTGCTAATACGGGTAATCAGACTGTATCCAATATCACCCTTGCGGATGCGCACAATGGCAGTGGCCCAGCGCCTACGCCAACAAATGAAACCCTGACCAGTGATAATGGTATCGCAAACGACTCTTCTGATTCGGGCGTCAATGGTTCATGGGACACACTAGCACCCGGCGATGAAATTACTTTTACAGCCACCTATGTTGTGACTCAAAGTGACGTTGATACGCTTCAATAGATGAAAAGCTGATTTCTGCTTTGCATTACGATGGGTAATTCGTTAGTTTTCGCAAAATTACTGAATAACCTCTGGAGTTGAGAGATGCGCTGGAAAGGCCGAAGAAGAAGTACCAATGTTAATGATGCCCGTGGTCAGGCCGGTGGATTTGGCTTTCCTGGTGGTGGGCGCAGACGCCTGCCGGTTGGTGGCGGGCGTCGCGGCGGCGGTATGGGAATTGGTACCCTCATCATTATCGGTGTGGTGATGCTGTTTCTTGGCATTAATCCACTCAAATTATTGTCTGGTGGACTGGGTGGCAATTTGGGCGGTGGATTCTCGCCGCAAATGCAGGCGCCACAACGCCAGCAAGCACCACGCACGACAGAATATAGCACTGACGAGCAAACACAATTTGTGGAAACCATTTTGGGTTCTACCGAACAGGTCTGGACGACAATTTTTGCCAATTATGGAAAACAGTACCCCAAGCCGAAACTGAATCTGTTTGGCGGCCAAGTGCGTTCAGCCTGTGGTTTGGCTTCTTCTGCTTCAGGGCCTTTTTATTGTCCGGGTGACAACCAGATTTATATCGATCTTTCCTTTTACAAAGAGCTTGAACAAAGGTTTGGCGCAGGTGGTGACTTTGCCCAAGCCTACGTGCTTGCCCATGAAGTGGGTCACCATGTTCAAAACATCATTGGTGTCTTGCCGCAGTTCAATAAAATGCGCCGTTCGATGGGCAAGGCTCAGTTCAACAAGCAGTCTGTAAAGGTCGAGTTACAAGCTGACTGTTTCGCGGGCGTTTGGGGGCATTACGTTAACAGGGAAGGCTGGCTTGAGGCAGGCGATCTGGAAGAAGCACTTGTAGCCGCCAACCAGATTGGTGACGATGCCATTCAAAAGCGTACACAAGGTTATGTGGTTCCAGAGAGTTTCAATCACGGCACATCTGAGCAGCGCCGTTATTGGTTCCGTCGCGGGTTTGAATCAGGTCGTATTGAAAGCTGTGATACTTTTAGGGCAGAGAAGCTCTAGAGTGATAATAGACTAATCGAAGCACATTTGGCTGCGCTAATTTCTTTTGGCGCAGCAGTATTTTGGGCTTGAGCTGATATTTCAGGTGCCTTGGAAACAACGAGGCCTGTTCTACGCATTGCTATAGCTGACAAACCCTTGCGCAAAGGGATACATTTATTTTTGTCAGTGCAATTAGAATTTGAGTAAGACATTGATTTGGCTTTTGTTCCTGTAAACTTTATACCCATTGCGGTCACAGCATACATATAGGTATCAAGATTCACATGCCAATGACGTTAGTACAATAAAATGTGAGAGAAATTATTTGTATTCTGTTAACCAATTATTTGCGGCCACACTGCTGCGTTTTTGCGGGAGAAAATGCCTATGTGTCCAATTTGTTTGAGGTTAGAAATCTTTGGGTCTATTTCATGGTAGGTGATTTCTGCACATGGAAAATATTTTGAAAGTGCTTTTACGCAATCAGGTGGAATCATTACATCATCTTTTGTTGCTATAAGTCGAACATCGCAACATACTGTTGAAAGATCAGGTTTCTCAATTACCTGCCCCCAGTCAATTTCAAAGAACTTTGTATTCACACACCATCTTCTCCACTGCCAATAAACTTCTTTGGGTAAATTAGCATTTAGCCCTATTAGCTTTCCTGGCATGAATCCAAAAATTTTAGTGGCGACAGGCCCTAGTAAAAACCAGAAGAGAATTACTTGTAATGTGTAATGCCATGGATGATTTTTCCAGTAGGCGGGGCCTGCATTGACGGCAATATGGCTTACAACATGTTGGGCATTTTTATGATGTGAGAGACACATTCCGCCAAGGCTATGACCTATCGTATGAGGTTCCAATCCAGGGAATTCTTTTAAAGCATAATCTAATGCGGCAGATTGATCCTGAATTCCCCAATCGCTCATTTTTACTTGCGATTTTTTAAGTTTTGCAAAATTTTCAAGAGTGCTGTCACGATAGTCGTAAATTAAAACGTGGGTGCGGTTTTGCCTGGAAAGCCATTTTGCAAATGATTTATAATAACCAGATGGAACCCCTGTTGCGGCGTGTATGAGGGTAATCCGCCCTGGATTTTCATGTTTTAATAGCTGTCCATTTAGATGCCAACCATCAGAAGTTTGAAAAGAAATTGCTTCCATTTTACTAATCCACTTATATTATGGTGATTGCCATAGTATATAAAATAATAGACTGGTCAACATAATATGATTATGTTTGTAAAATGCCTAGGAAATCTGATGCAAAAATGAGAATGATTGAGACTGCAGCGATACTGTTTCGTGCAAAGGGATATCATGCAGTCGGTTTAGCAGAAATATTAGCAGAAAGTGGTGCTCCAAAGGGAAGCTTTTATCATCATTTTCCAGAAGGAAAAGAACAGCTTGCAGGGGCAGTTATTGAGAGTTCAGGTGCATATATACTCCACTTGATAGATAAGTCTTTTGTTGATGCGGTTAATCCATATCAAGCAGTCGAGGCTTTTGTTGATGCCATTGTAGAAACCTTTAAGCGCTCAGATTTTCAACTTGGTTGCCCTGTAACGAGTTTCATCATTGAGATGACGCCAGCAAATGAAGCTATTCGCTCCCAAATAGAAAATGTTCTGGAAAGCTGGGTTCAGAGAATGCTTTTTCATACAAAATGTTTTGAGGCTACTCGTACGACGAGTCTGGAAACAGCGTTTCGAATGCAACTTGCTGCAATAGAGGGAGCTTGGCTTATAGCACGCGCAAATAAGAGTGTTGAACCAATTTTGATGACCAAACAATTGTTTCCAAAAATGTTTGATATTAAAAACTAGCTTTCAGATACCAATTCCTCGCCCTTGCTTTCCTTGATGAGATTAAGGAAGCGTTTGAAGAGATAACGGCTATCTTGTGGGCCAGGCGATGCTTCCGGGTGATGTTGTACCGAGAAAACCGGCTTTCCCTCTACAGCCAAACCGCAATTTGATCCGTCAAACAAAGAGACGTGTGTTTCTTTTACGCCTTCAGGGAAAGTATCCGCATCAACGGCGAAACCGTGGTTCATGGAAACGATCTCAACCTTGTTGGTGGTGTGGTCTTTCACAGGATGGTTTGCGCCGTGGTGACCCTGATGCATTTTCTTTGTTTTGGCACCCAATGCCAAAGCCAGCATTTGGTGACCAAGACAAATACCGAAAACCGGGATGTTTGTTTTGAGAATGTCTTGAATTGCCTTGACTGAATATTCGCCCGTAGCAGCAGGATCGCCCGGGCCATTGGAGATGAATACGCCGTCTGGCTTGTGTGACAAAACCTCTTCTGCAGTCGCTGTCGCTGGCAAGATTGTGACTTTACAACCAAGATCAGCCAGAAGGCGCAAGATGTTGCGCTTCACGCCGAAATCCATCGCTACGATATGGTATTTTGCTTCGCTCGTATTTGAATAACCTTCATTCCAAACCCACGGCTTTTCTGACCAGGGCTTGTCTTGTCCGTGTCCAACAGTCTTAGCCAGATCTAGACCTTCAAGGCCTGACCATTCTTTTGCTTTTTTCTTCAACTCATTAAAATCAAATTCACCTTTGTCGTTATGCGCAACAACGCAATTAGCGAGGCCTTTTTCACGGATAAGGTTTGTCAGTGCTCGCGTGTCTATGCCCGACATGGCTATGATGCCACGTGCTTTTAACCAGTCATCCAAATGTTGAGCCGAGCGATAATTGGATGGGTTGGTGATGTCGGCCTTAAAAACCGCGCCTACTGCGCCATCGGATTTGCCCGCTTCCAGCATTTCCTGATCTTCATCATTGGCGCCAACATTGCCAATGTGAGGGAAGGTGAAGGTTACAACCTGGCCAGCGTAAGAAGGGTCTGTCAGGATTTCCTGATATCCGGTAATCGCTGTATTAAAACAAATTTCTGCCTGTACAACACCGGTTGCCCCACAGCCTTTACCTTCGATAATCGTACCATCTGCCAATACGATAACAGCAGTTGAGGTTTGTTTGGACCAAGCGGGAGTGTTCATTGTCATATCAGTTTCCTGGCGCGTACGTGTGGCTAATTCTTCATCGTGAGATTTGGAATCGCTGAAAATTAATTGTGTGGCTGAATTTGTAAAATAGTTGATAGTGTTACATGGGTCAACAGAAGTGGAAATATAAAATATACATTAAAAACAATATGTTAAACTATTTTTCCACCATTGATTGCTGGTGCAAATGAGGTTAAGTTCGTGAACTGTAAAAAACGAGGCTGATTATGCGCACCAAGATTACTGAAAATATCAAACAGGCTATGAAAGACAAGGACACGCGGCGCTTGTCTACGCTACGCCTTGTTAATGCGGCAATCCAAGACCGTGACATTGCTCTTCGTGGCAAGGGCAAGGACAAGGCTGATGAAGAAGAGGTGCTGGATATTCTTACCAAAATGGTAAAACAGCGCGAAGAAAGTTCCAAAATGTATCGCGAAGGCAATCGCCCCGAGCTAGAGGCGCAAGAACTTGAGGAAATGGAAATTATCCGTGAGTTTTTGCCGGTTCAGCTTACCGAGGAAGAGACCGAAGTTGCTGTGAGCGAAGCCATTGTAGAAACAGGTGCAGAAAGTCTTCGTGATATGGGCAAGGTCATGGGCATCCTTAAGGAACGTTATCGCGGGCAATTGGACATGGGGGTTGTCGGTGGTTTGGTTAAAAGTAAACTGGGTGCTTAAGCGCCATATCGGGTTTTAAATGACTCGCTCTGCCGCAATCTCGCTTGTTTTAACCGGCGGTGTCCTGATGGGCATGGTCGGTTTAATTTTGCGTCTGATGGAATCGGCTGATGGTTTTCAAGTACTGGTTTATCGCTCCTTTGCGCTTTCAGCCATGGTAATGTTGGTTGCCTGTCTAAGGCGCAGGATTGGCGTCGTAAGGTTTCTCAAATCGTTTGATAAGTGGGATGTGGCGGTTGGGTTCTTGCTTGGCTTGGCGTTCAGTTTTTATGTCTACGCTTTGCTCAATACCAA
Organism: uncultured Rhizobiaceae group bacterium; assembly: GCA_937951455.1. GTDB lineage: Bacteria > Pseudomonadota > Alphaproteobacteria > Rhizobiales > Rhizobiaceae > JAALLB01. The sequence goes on along the minus strand of CALFBU010000231.1, from coordinate 2,387 downwards.
TATTGCGAGCGCGCTGTTCATTCTTTCTTCAGCGCCGATTTTTGCAGCCATTATGGCCTGGGTTTTTATCGGTGAGAAGCCAAGTCAAATTACTTATATTGCCTTGTTTCTTGCGGTGGTCGGTGTTGGTGTGATGGTCAAGGATGGGCTGGATACAGGTGGCATTCTTGGAAACATTTATGCACTTGTATCGGCATTTTGCTTTGCCTCCATGCTGGTGATCATCCGTTACACCAAGAAAGAAGACGCGCTTGGTGGTACGTTTTTGGGAGGTGTTTTTGCCTGCGGGCTGAATGCGATTGTGGCTATCGCTATTGGTTCCGGACTTGCCATCAGTGGTTGGGATTTGGGGTTAAGCCTTTTTATGGGCGCGTTCACGATTGGCCTTGGGATTGCGTTGGTGACCTGGGCTGCCAGTTATTTGCCCGCATCGGAGGTGAGCATTCTGGTGCTGATTGAAAGTGTCACAGGCCCGATATGGGTTTGGATTTTTCTTAATGAGGGCACGACGGTTAGTACACTCATTGGCGGTGCTATTGTTTTGGGCGCGGTGGTCCTGCAGACATTGGGGGCGGGCAAGAGATTTAGTTAAGTAATTGTGCAAATTTGTTTGGACTTCCGATTTATTTAAGTCATACTAGCATTATGAAGATTATATTATACATTACATTAACTTTGTTTTCGGTTTCAAATACTCATGCGCAAACCATCAATTGGGGTGCGGAAATTAATTCTGGTGAACAAGTGCAAGAACAATCTAATATTGCAAAAAATGATAATGGATTGCCTGGTGTAAATGCTAAACCTTATGAAACTTCGACTGAAAATAAAGCCAAGAGTTGTGAAGAGACATCAAATTCAACCATAGGCATAAATGAAACACAAAAACCTGGCGATTGCTTCAGAAGTCCGTTTAGTTTGTTTATAAACAACGGTCAGGATAGTCGAACAAGAGCGCAGCCTAATTAGTAATTGATTGTCTGCAATAATTGAAATCCAGCGTTTGTACGTTGCGTTGGGCATTCCCATCGCCATTATATTTTTCAAGAAGATCTTGTCTTTTAATAAGCTTGTTGTTGGCCAGAAAGCCTTGGAATACAAGCTTGTCGCCTTGATCTTCATAGGCGAGTGTTTTTTCAGCTTTGATGTCGTACAAGCTCAACATACCTGAAAGGACAATGAACCTCTCACTGTCATATTGTTTCATGTTTTCCAGCATAATGATGCTCGTGTTATTTGTCGTATTTATAAGCTCTATGTTTTCAGCTGTGATTTTGATGTTGCGCGCCTGCGTTTCCGGGTAGCATTTTGCAAAATCCGCAATTTGCCATTCACCTAAGATCGGCGATCCAACCTTCCTCAGGTTCTCAGTAATCGATGTTTTTTCCTCTTCTGAGCAAGCGCTCAAGGCAAGAGCAAACAAACAAGAAAGAACGATGCTAGGTTTTTTAAACATATTTTTTACACACAATTACTGATTTAGAGAATTTAACAATTTCAAATTGTAAACATAATATGTAAAACAAACGTATGCGTTTTCCTGATAATTTTCTTGATGACATTCGTGATCGACTTCGGATTTCCGAAGTCGTGGGTCAGCGTGTGCAGTTTGACAAAAAGAAAACTAACGCAGCCAAGGGTGATTATTGGGCGTGTTGTCCTTTTCACGGTGAAAAGTCTCCAAGTTTTCACTGCGAAGACAGAAAAGGCCGTTATTATTGCTTTGGTTGTGGTGCGTCGGGTGATCACTTCAGGTTTTTAACAGAACTAGACGGCCTGCATTTTCATGAAGCTGTGGAATTACTCGCCAATCAGGCTGGCCTTCAGGTGCCTATCATGGACAAGCGCGAACAGGAACGCGAAGAAAAGCGCAAATCGCTTTTTGATGTCATGGAATTGGCGGCGCAGTTTTTTCAAGCCAAACTTCATGAGCCCATGGGCGCTAATGCGAGAGCCTATTTGCGGGATCGTGGCTTGCCACCGCAAGTCCAGCAGGAGTTTGGGATAGGTTTTGCCCCAGACAGTCGGAATGCGTTGAAACAATATTTGGCAGAGCAAGGCATTGAGGCAGGACAGATTGAAGCCTGTGGTCTTGTAAACCATGGCGAAGGCATTGCTGTTTCTTACGATAAATTTCGCGGTCGTATCATGTTTCCGATCCCTGACTCTCGTGGCCGCGTGATTGCATTTGGTGGACGTGCGTTAGCAGATGATGCACTTGCCAAATATATGAATTCTCCTGAAACTGAACTCTTCCACAAATCCAATGTGCTTTATAATTTCGCCAAGGCACGCAAACCAGCCTATGATCAAAAGCAGGTCATCGCTGCGGAAGGATATATGGATGTCATCGCGCTGCATGCGGCAGGGTTTACCAATGCAGTCGC
>CALFBU010000230.1 GCA_937951455.1 uncultured Rhizobiaceae group bacterium | reverse complement strand
TAGATTCGATATTTATTATCTACATAAAGCCGATGATGTATAATATCAGCACTTATTTCAAGGCCTGTAGCTTTTCGTATGATATCACGAAGTTTTTTTGTGTCTAGTGGAACTGACTGGGAAAGATCGATGATGTGAATGTTATTGCGTGAACCGTAAATGTAACGGTCCATTTTTGGGTTCCAGCGTGATGTCTGGTGACCGAAGTGCGCGCCTGCTTCTAGCAATTGGCGCATGCTGTAATCTGGCAATGCCATGTGGTATTTCTCCTTTACCGGTTGAACCTCCGCAGGGAATGAAAAGCAAATGCCTTCACCGGAACGTTGCTTTATTTAGAGCATTTTCATATCATTCTCGCTTGTCGCTCGAATGGAAAAAGCTGCAACTGTCAATGCCAAAAGATTTCTCTTATCAGGGGCTGAGGACAGACAACGCAATCCTGCGTGTGGAATGGGGTGGGTTATAGCTGAAAATCGGGGTTTGTAAAGGGTGCTTTTTTAATTACTATCAAACCGCGAAAATGGATGAATCAACAGCCCTTTTAGGCTGAACTCTTTTGGCTTCTCTTTGCCTGCCAATCCCATGATTAATTTTGCTTCACCCGTGGCAGGATTACTCACATAAGTACCAAAAAGCCTGTCCCAAAACGAAAACAATTGGCCAAAATTAGAATTGCCTTCTTTGATGTCAATAGAGTGGTGCGTGCGATGCATGTCAGGTGTGATGATAACTAAACGCAAGATGCGATCAAATGATTCTGGCAATGCTATATTTGCATGAGCGAAAAAATTGTGAAGCGTAGCAATTGCGGCGTACATAATCAGAGCTACCAGTGGCAATCCAAGAACTACTGAGAAAAACAAAACGAAAATCATGCTGGATAGACTTTCAAATGGATGGTGCAAAACGCCAGTTTTTGCGTCAACGTGTTCATCTGCATGATGAACCGAGTGAAGTTTCCATAGCCATATCACCTTGTGGGATAAAAAATGAAATATGAAAACCAAAAAATCGATCAGCAATATACTGAATATGTATACAGCCAAAACCGGAATATCCGCTTTTGATAGACTGTAAATTTGAAAATTCAAAAAGAATGATACGACATTCAGGTAAATGGAACTTTTGAACAACCATACGGCTGCATATGAAAAGATGCCGATTGCAAGGATTGCCAACACTCTCGACTTTTTTGAGTTACTTTGAACGCGTGGGTAAAAATACTCGATTGATGCAAAGAGCATAATCATCAAGATCGATATTAACCAATGCACCTGATCATATGTCAGGTAATAAATAGCTTCCTGAAAGCTCAAAAACACGTCTTCTCTATAATCGGTAATTTTAAAATTTATTTAAACAGGATTACCTATCCGACAGCAATCCTGAAGGCATAATGTTAGGACGTTGGCCAGGTACTGGCATAGCAGTAAGCCTACGCCGAACTACTGTTTCATTTCTGTTTCACGGTCCGTCATAAGAAGATCCGCCAACATATGGCGTGACAGTGCCATCAAGTTTAAAGTTCACGCCGCCATCAACATAGTCAGTTTGGGCACCGATGGCTATCAGTGCTTGACCATCACCAAAGTCGAACCCTACGCCCGCCAATCCCTGAACATCTGTATCACCAAAAATACCCATAATTCTGAAAGTTGAAGTGGAAAAACCATCTGGAGTTAGCGGAACTGCAACCTCTGCGAGTGCGCCTGTAACGTCATTGTCGATGTCTGTCTCCGTATGGCGAACAGTACCAACAATGCTCGGCTTAATAACATCTCCAAACTCCAGTCTAAGACCAACAGATGCAACTGTTTCATTGGATTCAGATAAAATTGTCTGGTTTCCTATAGGCACCCCACCAGGAATTATTGGAATTGGCACTGCAATTATTGGAGTTGGCACTGAACTGCCTGCAAAGCTTGTTTGAGAATAAAACAATGCTGTAATTATGAGAAGAATCTTTGAAAAGGTGTTCATTTGGTTACTCGTATGGGGCAAGATAGGAAATTTTTTATCTTACATTTAAGTGCAATGCAATCAATCTTTCAATACCTTAGTGAAGAGTGGTGCTTTTGTGGATAACAAATTAGCGTTTAAAAGTCAGGCATTTGCAAAAACAGTCGTCACTGGATTTGAGATGACACTCTCCTCTTGGAACATAACGGTTGACTAAAGTTCACAACCTTCTTTCACAACGGCTGAGACAACGCGTATTAAGCTCATGTTTAAGAAAGAAAACATGTAACTACATTGACTTTAACACCCAAGCTTGAAACTTTAATAAAATAGAATCCAATATCGGAGTACCCCATGTCCCAAGGCCTAATGAACCTCGTTTTCGTTCAAATCAGATGCAAGCCTGGCACGGCTTATCAGGTTGCAGATGTGCTTTATGAGCGTGAGATTTGTTCTTCGCTTTATTCAACCAGTGGCGAGTGGGATTTGCTGGCGAAAATTTATCCGCCAAAGGATGCTGATGTGGGCAAGTTCTTGAACGATAATGTGCAAGATATCGAAGGCGTCGAGCGCACGCTCACTACGCTTACTTTCAAAGCGTTTTAAAAAGACTTACTGCTGACCAAGCGTGATGATGGCACCCGAAGCGCCGCCAATAATCTGTACGGGGATTTCTGCAACACCCCGAATGATGTCCGTTGTCGTATTGGTCGCCAGACTTTGGGGATTTCGCGCGGAGAGCGTATTACCTTCCTGAATGCTTCGACCGATCAGCTGAACAATTTCAGGGCTATCTGCAAATTTGCTGTGATTGATTGTTCCCGGGTCATCAATGGCAGAAAGATCAACGACATTTAAGCCCAGTTCAGCCAATCGATTGGGATCTGTTGTGCCTACCCGACTAATACCTCCCGCAATTCTGGTTGATGCGGCGAGCGCCTTATCATCATCGGAAACCAACACATAAAACAGTCTTTTAATGTCATTGAAGTCCGCCAATTGTGCTTCAAACAAATCAACATCAATATCAGGGGATGCCATAATTAAACGGCGCAGACGTGTGTTGGCACTACCATTCCCTTGTTTGACGATCTGGCGAAATGCTTCGATGGTAACCAGATTTCCCATCGAATGCGCCAGAACATCAAAACCACGCGCATTTGTTTGCTCCAGAATGCCACCGAGTTTGACCAGATTATCACGCGACTGAAGTGCGCTGTTGATGTCGTAAAGATAGTCGACCGTCTTGCCACGCGACGCCCATGAAAAAAGAACCGGAACGCCTTTGAATTCAGAATCATGCACAAATTGGGTTATCCGTAGAACGGCATCGCTAAAGCTAACATTATACCCATGCACAAAGACCAAGATATCCTGATGGTCAGATGTTTTGCTTAAGAGTGCATTATTGATGTTTTGCCGAAATATAGAATCAGAATTAAAAACAAGCGGTTTATCGATAGCAAAGTGCTTTAGAGGATTTGTCTTGCCGGAAGCTGGTAATTCAATCTTACCTGGCTTGTGAACACCCTTTGGCGGCACGCTAACGTCAACATATGCAAGGCTTAAGTCTGGCGAACGTTCGCCTGAGAAAAACTCTTGCGGGTCTTCTGAAAATGCTCTTGTTGTCGCGACATAAATGCGGTGCTTAGTTGCCCCATTTTTGACCGCATCATCAAGCAAGCCCTGCCCTTCACCAACGATAAAATTGGTGCAAGCTGTCAAAACCACTAAAACAGACAAGGTAAGAATGCGCTTTACCAGCATACAGTTCAATTCCTGCATTAAATTCAATTATGCAATATATTGAATCCAGGCTCTATACAAGCTCCACATCCAGAACACCGGGTACAGCTTTCATGGCGCTTTGTAATTGGGATGAAACTGCGTAGCGTTCTTTTAATTGAACTTCGACCTCACGCGAACCGTTACCCTGTATGATGACAAAGGAAACACGGCTGTTACCACGCTTGGATAGCAAGGGTGAAAGGTTTTTCACCGGAGATTGATCGCGTAGGAAAATCGTCAGATCGCGCTGTTCTCTGGAAGCTGCTTTTTCTAGTGATTCAACGCTTTGAATACGAACACTAACCCCTTCAGGGCGCATATCAGCACCGACCAGTAAAATAACAGATTGCCCGACTTGAAGATCATCACGAAAGCGCAGTAATGCTTCTTCAAAGATTACCGCTTCATATTGGCCTGATGGGTCAGAAATCATGATGATGCCCATGGCTTTGCCCTGTCGGGTTTTACGCTCTTGCTTGCCGGTAATCGTACCCGCCAAACGACCAGCAGTTGCGCCATTGCGTACAGATGTTTCAAACTCGGCATAAAGTTGCACACGCATTTTTGTCAGCATGTCACGATATTCATCCAGTGGGTGGGCACTTAGATAAAAGCCTACTGCGCCAAACTCGCGATTGAGTTTTTCACTGGCACTCCATGCTTCACAGAACGGCATGTCGATTTTGGTTGCTTCACCGCCAGAAGCTTCGCCAAACATATCATTTTGGCCTGTTTCCCTGTCTTGGGCTGTTCTGCTGGCATGTGCGACGAGACGCTCCAACCCTGCTAGCATGCGTTCACGAGAATAGTCGAAACAATCAAAAGCACCTGCGCAGATGAGGTTTTCAAGTGTTCGTTTGTTGACTTGGCGGATGTTGATGCGTGAGAAGAAGTCTTCGATGGATTTATAGTCACCATTCTCAATACGTTCTGATACGATTTGTTCAACCGCTCCCTCACCCACACCTTTGATGGCTGCGAGTGCGTAGCGGATTTTACCGTCCTTTACTTCAAAACCAACACCGGAAGTTTGCACGGAAGGCGGTACGACGGTGATCTCTTGTGCGGCGGCATCTTGATAAAAAATGCTTAATTTATCGGTATTGCCTAAATCCAGCTGCATGGAACCCGCCAAAAACTCAACAGGATAATTACAACGCAAATAGGCAGTTTGATAGGAAACAAGTGCATAAGCAGCCGCATGTGATTTGTTAAAGCCGTAATTGGCAAATTTGGCCAGAAGGTCGAAGATGACGTTCGCCTCGCCATTCTTGATGCCGCGCTCAACCGCACCATCCACGAAGCGCACCCTTTGCGCTTCCATTTCAGAGGCGATTTTTTTACCCATGGCACGGCGCAAGAGATCGGCTTCACCAAGCGAATAGCCAGAGAGGATTTGCGCAATTTGCATCACCTGTTCCTGATATATGATGACGCCGTAAGTTTCCTTGAGAACGCCC
>CALFBU010000229.1 GCA_937951455.1 uncultured Rhizobiaceae group bacterium | reverse complement strand
GACCGCAATTATTCAATCGGAAAGCCATCAAATGCAGTCGCCGAAGCTCATCGCATTATCTGGGATGCCACACAAGCAGCGCTTGAAATCTGCAAGCCCGGAACGACCTGCGCTGAACTCTTTCAAACCATGAACCAGGCCATGGGCTTGGGCGATGATGCTGGCTCTGTTGGCCGCCTGGGGCATGGCCTTGGCATGCAGCTCACCGAATACCCATCTCATGCAGCCTTCGACAAAAGCGTCCTTCAGGAAGGCATGGTGCTCACGCTGGAACCCGGCTACGAATTCGCCTCAGGCAAAATGATGGTGCATGAGGAGAATATTGTCGTGCGAGCTGATGGTGCGGAATTGTTGAGCACTCGCGTTCAGCGTGAAATTGTTACTATAACCTAAAGCGTTTTAACCAGCGTTTTGGCATAAAAGGCGCGGCAATCAACGCCCACCCCATCAGCCCCTGACTGTGTGCTGAAAGATTTTGTGGGCCTTGGAATATCAAATAACCCAACGCAACCTTAGGACTTTCAACGGGCCAGATTACCCATTGTAGAGGCAAATCATCTATTATGGTTCTGTAATACATGTAGTAAATTTGCGGTGATACCCAGACAAACAACCAGAAAACAAACAAGGCTCCTGATATTTTGAGCCAGACTGGCTTTTTACCCAAGAGTTTCATGGTGAATGCAAACACTGTCAAAAACAAAAAAGTGCTGATGCACAACAGTCCAACTCTTCCCCATTGGGAGAGATCAAAAAACGAATCTTGCGAATACAATTGTTATGATACCTCCAGTCTAAAATGAAAAACCGCCAGAACTGGCGGTTCAACACAAGTCTTAAAGACTATAGGGATTTTTACTTAAGGTTTGCAACCGCAAGGATAACCGTGAATTTTTCACAATAAATATAAAGCTGGCTGTATTTGTCAGTATCGATGCTTGATGGCACTTCAAACGTTGCAGCGCCTTTTTTGACAGTCAGTTTGTTGTGGATTTTGGATCCTTTTGCGTATTTTTCGCCATTACCAAATCCAATTTTAATGTCAGGCGGGTTTTTTGTTGGGTCAAACTTGTAGTTGTCAGCCAGCACAACCTTTGTCTTGCCGCCTTCTTTTTTAACTTTCACCGTTCCTGAAACCTTGTACCCCTTACGTCCGGATAGACTGCCTTTACGCGTGGCAGCTAGTGCGGGCGTTGCTCCAACTGCAAGCGAAGAAACAGCGGCCAATGTGTATCCTGTAAATGCTCGACGTGTGATGTTCATTTGTATATCCTTTAAAATAATTACACTTGGACTATGACGGTTTAAAATAACTTTACCATAGCCACCCCCGTCACAACTCTTCAAATGACCTTGAACGTCAGTTGAACTTAGCACAGATCAAAAACCAGCAAATAAAAAAGCCCCGCATTTTTATGCGAGGCTTTCAAATTCAATTGAAATCAGAATTCAGAAACTTACGCTTCCGGTTCGTCTTCTTTCATCAGTTCTTCTTTGCTGACTGTTTTGTCTTTTACTTCAGCTTTCTCGATGATGAAGTCGATGACTTTGTCTTCGTAAAGCGGTGCGCGTAGGCCTGCTACTGCGTCCGGATTTTCCTTGAAGTAGTTAAGCACTTGCTCTTCTTGGCCTGGGTATTGCTGGATTTGTTGGTAAACCGCTGCCTGCATTTCATCGTCTGTTACTTGAACGTCTGACTTCTCGCCAATTTCTGCTAGTACCAGACCCAAACGAACACGACGCTCTGCCAGTGTTTGATATTCTTTTTTGGCTTTTGCCTCGGTTGTGCCTTCATCCTTGAAAGTCTTGCCCGCGCGCTCAAGTTCTGAATTCATCTGGGTCCAGATGTTGTTGAACTCTTGTTCAACCATTTTCTCTGGCAATTCCATTTTCGTTTTCTTGTCTAGCGTATCAAGAATTTCACGCTTGAGTTTTGCACGTGAGAAAGATGTGTATTGTCCTTCGATTTGGCCACGCACAGCTTCTTTGAGTTTATCGACGCTTTCCATGCCAAGCTTGCTTGCAAATTCATCGTTGATTTCCAATTTGCCCGGCTTTTCAACTTTGTTAACGGTTACATCAAACTCGGCATCTTTGCCTGCCAGGTGTTTTGCACCATATTCATCAGGAAATTTGACTTTAACGACCGTTTCGTCCCCTGCTTTTGTGCCCTTAAGCTGATCTTCAAAACCTGGAATGAATTGACCTGAACCAATCACCAATTGCGCGTCGTTGTCGGCACCGCCTTCAAAAGGCTCACCGTCTATTTTACCCAGGTAGTTCATGATGACGCGGTCGCCGTCTGCGGCCTTGCCTTTTTTCTCTTCGTAGGGCTTCATGTTGTCGCCGATCTTTTCGATCTGCTCGTCAACTTCCTTGTCAGAAACTTCTGCAATCGGGCGTGTCAGTTTTAGCTTTTCAAGCTCAGGCACGTTGATTTCAGGAATCACTTCATAAGACATGGTGAATTCGAAATCTTTTTTACCAGCGAGAATCTCGTCAGCTTCTTTTTCGTCTTCTGTCATGTTGATTTCTGGCTGTTGAGCGGCACGTTCTTCGCGCTCTTTCAACACTTCGCCAGTACGTTGTGAAACATATTCGTTTACAATCTCAGCCATGGCAGATTTGCCATACATTTGTTGTAGGTGAGATTTTGGCACTTTACCCTGACGAAAGCCGTTTAGCTTTACTTGGCCTTTCAACGTTTCAAGCTTAGCGTCAAGCTGAGCAGTCATGTCTTCTTTTGGCACTACAATCTTGATCTCGCGCTTCAAGCCTTCATTGAGGGTTTCTGTAACTTGCATTTGTTCAAACCTGTTTCATGTTGTTTCCAATGCGTATTACGGTCTGAGAACCCAGACCACACTGGAGAAATTGATGATTTCGAAGAGGTTCGGGTTTTTATGGCAAAAGCTTAAAAAGCAATGCGCGGAAAACCCATTCCACGTTTGGCAATGGCAATAGCAGAGCAATTGAAAAGTCGCAAGTGTTATTGGCTAGCCAATATTACTGTGTGCTGGCTTACATCCAAGTCATTTATTGAAACTGAATACACTAAAAACCATTTACAACCTATGATTGCAATTTAGTTGTAGTAGTGAATAAGAATTTCATGCTATTTTACTAGCAGAATGATTCTTAAATCTATTAAATGACAATAATCAATGAAAGGTCATTGTGTTTAATTAGTTTTCCGTAACACAATGAACAGTTTAGCGCTCGTGATACGGAAACTACTATTCATTAGCATAGTATATTTTTGTTTGGCTGTTCCCTCAATGGCAACAACTTATACAGAAACCGTTCCAAATGGTAATGGAGCCATACCAAACACCTACCCGCCTGTGGGTGGAACAATGTTTGTTCTGATTGGTTCAAATGGCAATATCTATTATCAGTTCGTGAACCCATCCACACAATTTGAAGGCTTCCAAAATACTGGTACGCCAGTAGCGTTTCAAGGCAACCCATTTCAGCTGGGACCTACGCAGACTTTAAATTGTGGTCCAACAGCTTGTATAGATTATTTTGGCGGTGCGATTGTAGAAGGATATGCTCGACTGACCGCACGCGATGGCGATACTTGTACAGGTAATTTTGACCAGAACGATATATCATTTGAAATAAATGGAATTTTTGTCACGAACCTAACAGGACTACCCGCAAACTCAGTCGAACGGACTTCATTTGATGGTACAACATCGATTGGATTCGAAGACTGTTTTAGAGATCAGCCCACAACCGAAACCAGTACGGGTTGGTTTGATTTAACGAGCGTGGGAGGATTACTGAATAATATCCTGACAACGGGCTCAACCACCCCTTTTATCAGAGATGTAGACCCCGACGATAATTTCTGGGCATTCCGAGATGGAAACGATGCAACTGGAACTCCAGAGGTTGCTCCAGGAATCGAGATTATAAAAACATCAGACGTTTCAAATTATAACGCGGTTGGCGATCTTATAAATTATTCATTTGAAGTCACGAATGTTGGTTCAGTTACGCTTAACAATGTGACGTTAACTGATACATTTTTGTCTGGTGCAATATCCTGCCCACAAACAAGTCTTGTAAGTGCTGAATCCATGATCTGCTCAGGACAACATATTGTCAGTCAGGCAAATATCGATAATGATATTGTATTTATCAATACTGCTGAAGTTACAGCAAATCCAACCGAAGGTACACTTGGCGATGTTTCAGGTCAGGTTTCGGTAACAGGGCCAGCTGCAAATAATACTGCGACCCTCTCCAAAACCCCAGATATTTTGTCTAACGCGGACTTGGGCGATACAATAACATACACATATGCCGTTACAAATACTGGTAATATTACATTGGATAATGTGACCATTTCAGATGTTCATAATGGTGCAGGAAGTTTATCCAGCGTAACAAATGAAGTTTTGACAAACACATCTGGTTTGTCAGTGAATGCAACTGTCAACGATGGCGTTGTAAACAATTTATCACCGGGCGATAGCGCCTCTTTCCAAACTACGTATATAGTTCAGCAGGGCGATGTTGATGCACAAACAAA
>CALFBU010000228.1 GCA_937951455.1 uncultured Rhizobiaceae group bacterium | reverse complement strand
ATGGATATAAAAACGAGATTTTTATTGTCAGTAGAATCATTGAAATCTGATGAAAGACTGTCCTGATAGCCAGACAGTGATGGCCAATGGATGTAAAGATCCAGCTTTTCATGGGCACCGGAATGGCGCTGATTGTAAAAGCGAATTTTATTGGCTGGCACCTTTAAATATTCACTCCCAATCACAATTTCTAACTGCGCTGTTGAGGATGAATGGCCTGCGCGTGAAAGGTTATCACCGAAAAAATGCGCTGAACCAAACATGGCTAGAGCTGCAATCAATAAGGTTACAGCGGTAAATAAGAGTTTTCTCAAAACAGAAGCGCTGATTTTTTCTGGTTTGTTTTCCTCTTCCATACGCGATTTAGCCAAGCGCTCGATATGCCCTGGCATCTTGCGTTGAAAGGCAGCGTTGCCTGGACGTCGCGCAAGCAAAAGCGGATCAGAATAATTGCTACTATGGTTGGTCGTTAGCATTGAAACGCTATTCCATCATCATTTTTTCGAACTCTTAGACTTGGCACGTTAATTGCTTCGTACGGATAGCAGTGGGGGAATGGCCAAACATCTTGACTCTACACTCGTTCAACATGGTAAATACAAGGTAAATTTATAGGTAATGAGTTCAATGTTAGCCGCTTTTGTAGTTGTGTTCGGTTTTGTAACAGCAGGTTTTATCGCGACAGCTTCCGCAATATACCAAAATTCTGATGGTTCTATCCAATTATCGATGGAAACACCGCTTCAGGCAGTGACGGGCTTTCTGCTTTGCATGTTTGTTGGTCCTTATGTAATTTTAAAAAATGGACTCTTCCTTTGGAACGAAGAAAAGCTAAGCTTTTCGTTACTAGGTCTATGTTTGATTGTATCGCTGGCATGGAGCTTTTGTATTGGAATTGTTTCCATTCAGACCTTGGTCGGTTTGGGAATCGTATAATTAGAGAGTTGAAAGCATGCCAATTTATGCACTGGATGACATTAGTCCCAAATTACCTGAAGAATTTCACTGGATTGCCCCAACTGCTGTACTAGTGGGCAGAATCATCGTGAGTGAAGGGGTGGGCATTTGGTTTGGCAGTGTGCTTCGCGGCGACAATGAGCCGATTTCAATTGGTGAAAATACCAATATTCAAGAAAATTGTGTCATGCATACAGACCCTGGCTGTCCGCTTACCATCGGTGATGGATGCACGATTGGTCACAAAGCCATGCTGCATGGCTGCAAAATAGGCGATAACTCGTTAATCGGTATGGGTGCAACCGTTTTAAATGGCGCGGTTATTGGCGATAATTGTCTGGTGGGTGCTGGTGCACTCATACCTGAAGGTAAAATAATTCCAGATAATTCGCTTGTTGTGGGCATGCCAGGAAAAGTAATTCGTCAGCTTGATGATAATGCGGTTCAAGGATTAAAAGCTTCCGCACAGCACTATGTCGCCAATGCAAAGCGCTTTGCGGCTGGTCTCAAGGAAGTTTAACATCTACGAAAAAAAGAGGCCGGTTTGTATAAATACAAACCGGCCAAATTGATCTGGTCTGGTGGGGACGGGGTAGGTGGGGATCGACCAGATCAAAACCAAATTACCAACCCAAACTGTTTCACTCTTAGCCTCTGCGGTCAGATATCTTGGTCCAGTGACCAGAAAATTTTTCTGATTGTCGCTTGAGGTATGTGTATTCTGTCTCGTTCCAAGGCTTGATTTTGCCATTCAGATTGTCGAGCACATAGTCTGCACGGTCTGTTCTGACGGTTAAAACTGCGTGGCCTTCGCCATTTGGCTGCAAAACCACCGTGATGAGCAGTGCCGAAGCAGGCCAACCGCGCTGCATCAACATGTGACGCTTCATCAAAACGTAATCTTCGCAATCGCCAAAGCTGGTCGGATAGGTCCAAAGCTCCTCAACACCAAAGCCTTCCATATCGGTAACTGGTGCGATGGTCGCGTTTGAATAGCTGTTGACTTCCACAAGATCTTTCCAGCGTTCGCGAGTCAACTCAGGAACGTTTCGCGCGCTTGCCTTGATTTTGCAATCTGATGGATATTGTTTGCAGTAATTATAATGACCGATTGGCTGAGACGTTAATCCTGCCAATTTCATATGCGCTGTGTTCCCAGCGTGTGCTACTTGAGTTGTGAATGTAACTGCAATGCCTGCAATCAGTAACGCTTTTGTAAATTTATATTTCATGTATTTATTCCCCGTCTGCAATCAAGATGACAGAGAGGTGTTGAAATCAAAAAAATAAAAACAGTGGGTTTTGAAGCGAGTTTAAATTGAATTTAATGAGTATTTTTTTCAATCTTTTTGAAAATTAAATTCAAGTTTAGATAAAATTTTACGTAAGTTAACGGTTTTCAGTAGATTTCAGTAAAAATCATTTAAAAACAATGAGATAATACAGGTTTAAGACTTGCTAGTTCGCTCGCTTATGAATGAAGCAAAGTCCAAGACATCAATGGTTACAAACCATAAGTTTGATAAATGAACGCAAAAATAAAAATATTCTGTCGAAAAAAATACAAAAAAAGCATTTTTTCCGATTTATGGTAGTCAAGAAAATATAAAAAAGTGTCTCAGGCCTATTGAGCGATGAAGTCACGGAGCGTGTCGTGCGTTTGCAGAATTGCAAATTCAATCGCTACGCCATCATCAAAATGACGCACAACACGACCACGCATATTGCCGAGCCACATGAGCGTGCCAAGCGCAGGCCTTACATCCATTTCAATCGCAGCACCAGACAAAGACAAGTCAATAATGCGAGCATCGTAGGTTCTGCCATCTTCCAGTTTAATTTGAGTGATGTTTCTATTTGGTGCAATACGCTCATGACGACGATCTTCAGGTAGGCTGAGTTCATGTCGGTTGGCGATCCATGTAATTTTTGCAGCCAGTTTGTCACGCTTATGCGGTGTCGCATTAACGGTCATGGCAAAACCGCCTTGGAAAACGCGAATGATTTTGCCTTCCAAACGGCCCACGTGATCAACGTAAGCTATAATACGCTCACCTACACTACCAAGTTGTGGTGTGATTAAAGTCGCACTTCCAGAGGACATGCTTTGTATCTGACAGGGAAACTCATTTTTGTCTTCCGTCATGAAACGACCAAAAAGCGTTACTTCGACGCTCTGAAATTGCATTTCAGTGTCAGAAAGATCATAAGCATTATTAGTTTGAGCGAAGCCTACCATTTACACAGCCATATAGAAATGAAACGAATATAAGTCAGTATCCTATTATTAGGTTAATGAATGGTTTGCTTGCGATTGTTTTAAATTTATTTTTTACGTATCAAAAGATTAATTCTCTAAAGCGAATACAAAAAATGAGTGTTTTGTGTAGATCTGTTATTTTTAATTATCTATTCCGCCATCAAATACGGTTAAGTGCCCAACTTTTCTAGGCGCTTTATCTTCTGCGTTTACAGGCTCTATTTCGGTTAAATTAGGTACGATGGAAGGGACTTGCATTAGTTCCTGTGGTGTGACTGTTCGAACGGACTTGATACGGTTGTTTATGACACTGTCTATGCCCATCCATGTCGGGACTTCTGCAGGTGCTGCAACGCCCAAGATACGTACTGTTTCGGAAGTGCCATTGGCTAAAGGCAATAGTAGAGTTTCATATTCCAGGAATTGTTTATTTTCAGTTTCTGCAAGATGGGCAATGACAGTAGGCTGTGCGTCTTGGTAAACCTGCTTTACGGCATCAAAGATTTTGAGATTATCAACCTCATGCCAAAGACCCAGATAACCAACGCCTTTCAGTTCACGTCCATAGGTACTGCAAAGCTTGGTGCCCGCCAAACGAAAACTGATCGTTCTATAAAGGCGATCAACTTCCAAAATAAATGTGTCTCCCAAGATATCACGAATATCACTGGGTTCAATCTCCGTGCGTTCAGGAGCAAATCGGTCTCCTCTAAGATTGTTCCAATATGTGAAAATCTTCTTTGAAGTCTTATGTCGCATTCTAAGTTCCAGCCTTTGTTTGTCAGAAAGGTTCACAACAAACGTGTGTCGATATGTGACACGACAGTTTGGTCTGACCCGGTTGTGCTGAAGGTTGCAAATGCTATGCCAGTTAAAGCCTTAGTCGACACCGTAGAGAATGCTTACGTTCCAATTACGCAGAGCAGTCTCAGTGGTGTTAACCTTAATAATATCTTAAGCTTGCATAAACGTTGGTTTCATGGGACTTTCCACTCACTCCAAAGAACGCATTTATTAACGAGTTTCGCGTTCTTCACTTTAAGGTCTGGACTGGGACAATATTTTCAGTTGGGGATTGACCAAACGCCCAAGGTTTCGTGCCTTGGGCTTTTTTTTGTCATATCTTCTGATAGGGTCTTAATTTAATGACAACGAGACGTGAGTAAATGCATCCATCCGCAGATGAAATTGAACCAGAGCCAAAACAACCCATCTTTAATCTGCATTGGATTGTACCAGTCATAATAGGGATCATGGCGTTCGTACATTTTTTGCGGGTATATGTTTTGTCTGACGCTGCCAACTATCAAGCCATCGTCGCTTATGCGTTTATTCCACAACGATACAGTAATTTGGAAATATGGCAGCTTTCGCCTTTTGCTGCTTACTGGTCCCCCTTGACCTATAGCCTTCTGCATGCGGACTGGACACATGTCATTATGAATTCTTTTTGGCTGTTGGCATTTGGCGGTGTCACGGCAAGACGGCTGGGTGCATTTAGGTTTGTCATTCTGTTTGTAATCGGTGCACTTGGTGGGGCAGCTCTACATTACATCTTCCATGGTAATGATATCTCGCCCATGATTGGCGCTTCAGCCTCCGTATCCGCTTGCATGGGCGCTGCGATACGGCTCCCTGCTTTTTCAGAAAATAACTTCAAGGGTGATTTGAAGAGCGTGAGAATTCGTTCACTTATAGAGGCTCTTACTAATCGACAAGCCGTAACATTCATCGCCGTTTGGTTCGGCATCAATCTGCTGTTTGGCACAGGCGTCGTTGATATTACCGGAAACGGAAATTCAATCGCTTGGGAAGCGCATATCGGTGGGTTTGTTGCGGGCTTTTTTCTGCTTGGACTCATCGATGATATGTTTAAAAACGGCACATCCCAGACAACTTAACCCAGCGCTTCCAGAAAACCTGCATCTTCAAGGTTGACCAATTGAAACTTGGTTTGTTTGTAACCAAGCTCTATGCTCTCTTTTGCTTTGTGAAAGTCAGTCAAACCGATATCTGTCAGCTTTGGTCTGATGGTCACATCAGGTGGGTCACCTGCAAGGCGTGATCTAATGATCCGATCCTGAATAATGTTAAACGCCTCAATCATAACGCCCGTAATACCAAGCTTTTGTTTCTTGGTTGTGGACGTGCTGCCAAAATTGAACGGCAACCAGGATGAGGGTACTTCTTCAAGCGCTGTTTGGTTCTCGGCATCAAAAGCTTGATCGATGGAAGTCGAACGAACCACGGATGATCTGGCAAATGTTTCACGATCCAGATTAACGGCCATGACTATTTTTTGTTCAAACGAACGACATGCTGAAACGGGAACCGGATTGACCAAGGCGCCATCGACAAGATGTTTTCCCATATGTGTAACAGGTTGAAACACACCAGGCAGTGCATAAGAGGCGCGTATAGCAGGGGCTAATTCACCGTGTTCTAGCCAAACCTCGTGTCCCGTTTCAATTTCTGTCGCAACCGCAATAAACCGTTTGCTTAAATCTTCAATGCGAATGTCTCCCAACTCGTGGTCAAGTCTTTCAGCAAGTCTGTTACCTGCTATAAAGCCTGATTTGCCTAGGGTGAAATCAATATATCGCAGAATATTGCGGCGTGTGATAGAGCGGGCAAATTCCTCTAACTCATCAAGTTTTCCAGCCAGATAACATCCGCCGACGACTGCGCCAATGGAAGTGCCGGCAATCATGGAGATTGGAATGTTTGCCTCATCAAGGGCACGCAATACACCGATATGAGACCAGCCACGTGCTACACCGCCGCCAAGCGCAAGTGCTATACCATTTCGATTGCTGGCTGCTTCTTCATTTTTAACCAATTGAAGATCAGGCGCATCAGTCGGGATGGTGCTTATGGTTTCAGCATTATTTTTTGCGCGGGCAATCTCGCTTTCTTCAAAAAGCGGAGTAACTGTTCCATTTGGAAGTTTTTCATTCGCACTCATGATATTGCCTTTGTCTTTCGTATTCACAAGCAAATACCATGCCATGGATGTGCCGTGTGAAACGTGCTTGATAAAACTATAACCCACATTGGTTAAAACAATGACACCGAAGAAAAGGGCTTAAAATTTCATGATTGAGAGGATATTGCCAGAGCCACGACGATGACCATGGAAAGCGCCATGAATATATTGATACCCCGTTGAACACGCGGTGGCAGATCGAGTTTGCGCAAACTGGCACCCGCATAGAGCCAACCGAAGTGGATGGGAATCCAGATGGCGTTTACGATCAGAATTTTAATCAAAATCATCGTTGTGAATTGTTCTGGCCAGAAATTAAAGGTTGTAAAGAAAGTAGCGTTAACGGCATAAGCCTTGGGATTTATGGCTTGCAATGCCAAGGCATCAAAAAACCCCGGTACCCGCTCAGCTTTTATAAAGGCTATTTTGGTGCCTGCAAAAGCAATTTTGAAAGCAAGATAAGATAAATAAGCAAGTGACAGGCCAAGCAGTGCTTCTGGCAGATAGGGAACTGAAAAGATAACAGCCTTTAGCCCAAAAATTACGGCAAGCCCGACCAGAAAATTACCAAGCCATAGCCCCCAAAGAAATCTTTGACCGGCAAGAAAGCCAAACCCTGAACCAACACCTGCAATGCTTAAAACGCCCGGCCCAGGCGTGGCGATTAAAAGGAATGTTGCGCCAATAAATTCCAGCATGAAGCTAGTCTTTTGTATGCACTAGTATAGGGACCCCAGAATCACTTCTATCTACTTTTCGATAGAAACAGCTGTATTTGCCAGTATGGCAGGCGCCTTTGCCTTCCAGGCGCACTTTCAGCAAAATCGCGTCTTGATCGCAGTCTGTTAGAATTTCTTCGACGAACAAAACATTGCCCGAAGTCTCGCCTTTGAGCCAAAGTTCCTGGCGAGATCTGCTCCAGAAATGCGATTTTCCAGTTTCAATAGTTTTTTGAAGGGCTTGTGCATTCATGTGGGCGAGCATAAGAATGTCGCCCGTATCTGCATCTTGAGCGATCGCTGTAATCAGCCCATCGTCATTGAAGCGAGGGGCGAGAATTGAGCCTGTTTCAAGTTCTGATTTATTTTTTAAAGTTGGAAATATATAAGACATAAAGGCCACCAGTGTTTATCTGGTAGCCTTATGGTTTATTATTTGGCCATGCGCAACATGGTCAGGAAATTCTGTTGCTCGGCAGGATTGTCATGAAACGCGCCTGTATAGGCAGTAGTCGTTGTTGTTGAGCCATGTTTTTTAATGCCACGCATGGACATGCACATATGTTCCGCTTCAATCATCACAGCGACACCGCGTGGCTCAAGCGCATCAGTAATCGTGTGAGAGATTTGTGCGGTCATGTTTTCTTGCGTTTGCATACGCTTTGCAAAAATATCAACGGTACGGGCAACCTTGGACAAACCTAGCACGCGGCCATCTGGCAAATAAGCTACGTGCGCTTTACCAATTATGGGTACAAGGTGATGCTCGCAATGTGAATGGAAAGGAATATCTTTGATAAGAACCATGTCATCATAGCCGCCAACTTCTTCAAAAGTGCGACCCAGGACATCTTCTGCATCCAGATCGTAGCCGCCAAACAGTTCAAGATAGGCCTTTGCAACACGTTTGGGTGTATCCAGCAGGCCTTCGCGTTCGACATCTTCGCCAACCCATTTCATAAGGGTTCTAACCGCTTCTTCAGCTTCTTCGCGCGATGGGCGATCCTCTTTCGCAAGGATTTTGCGAGTTTCTACTTTTTTAAGGCTTTCTAGAATTGCATCCATGCCTATTTCCTCTTTCGTCATTCGTTAAACTCCGCGTCATTTGATCTGTTCGGACCAGTCGCAGCCTTTAACTCTACTTCCCGATAGAGGTTTGGCTTTGGCCGGGTTCCGGGGCTTTTGGGAATTATTTCCCTCTGGCACGGTGACCTGACATATTCACGATATAGAGTATTCCAAAGAATGCTCAATACTTTGTCGCATTTAAATTTTCACTTCTTTGTCGACGAAATGTTACTGAAACCTTATATTGTGACATAACAAAGACATTAAATTCTTTTGTATGAACCTGAACTGAATGGATAATTGAACTAGAAATGCTGGATTCTGTTTATAATTCTAAAATCATTGAGTATGCCGGAAATATCCAAAAAGTGGGCGAACTGGATAATCCTGATGCTAAATCGCGAGTTCATTCCAAATTATGCGGCTCAACCGTCGATGTTTCTTTGAAGATGGACAAAAATATCGTTTCCGAGTTTGCTCACAGCGTAAAAGCTTGCGCCTTGGGGCAGGCGGCTTCATCCATTATGGCGCGTGTTGTCGTTGGCAGCACGGCTGATGAATTGCGTGAACTTAGAAACACAATGTATAAAATGTTGAAGGAAGATGGTTCCGCACCCACTGGCAAATTTGAAGAATTCAAATTTTTAGAGCCGGTCAAGGATTACAAGGCGCGTCATGCTTCGGCACTCTTGACGTTTGATGCCGTTGTAAATTGTATAGATGAAATTGAAGCAAAGCAGCAAGTTGCATAAAAATGTGCGATGACTCAAAACATCACACAAAACTGCCAAGTGATTCAAAAGACTCAAAAAAATCGCAAAACAGAAACTGGCAAGGCGAGTGGCGAAAAACGCCCGGGCGTGTGATTGGGACAAGCCTAATCCGTTTTTATCAACTCACTTTCTCAAGCATCATCGGACATGGTTGCCGGCATCTGCCAACATGTTCTGAATACGGCTATGAAGCCATTGCCCGTTATGGATTGTTGAAAGGCAGTTGGCTCACGTTATTGCGTGTTGCAAAATGCGGGCCTTGGGGTACAAGCGGTCATGATCCCGTCATACCCATAAAGAAGCCAAATAATGAAACATAACCCTGCTGCCGTTGTAGAAATCACACGTGGTAACTTCGTCGAAAGTACCCACGAGGTTGATATTATTATCGCGGATCATACTGGCAAGGTCATTGCGAGCCATGGCGATGCTGATCTTCATATTTACCCGCGTTCATCCAACAAGTCGCTTCAGGCACTGCCACTGATTGAATCAGGCGCTGCTGATGCATACGGGTTTGAGGACAAACATCTGGCTTTAGCCTGTTCATCTCATAATGGGCAGGACATGCATGTGAAGGCTGCAAGTGAAATGCTGCATAAGGCAGGGGTGGACGGCTCATGCCTTGAGTGTGGAGCGCAACTGCCAAAGTATCCTGAAGATCATTACCGTGCGATGCGCAGCGAAGGTGGTGTTAAGCCAATTCATAATAATTGTTCAGGCAAACATGCTGGATTTTTGGCATTCGCGAAACATGCGGGCATTGAAACCAGTGGCTATATCGGTTTTAAACATCCCGTTCAGCAAGAAATAGCTGGCGTATTGGAAAGTGTTACAGGCTCTAAACATGGCGCAGATAATTACGGCATCGATGGATGTTCAATCCCGACATATAAAATTCCACTGCAAAAACTTGCCAAAGCCTATGCAAAATTTGGGGTAGGCGAAGACCCTTCCCAATTGCGTTCAAAAGCGATGTTAAGGCTAAGGGATGCGTGTTTTGCACATCCTGAAATGGTGGCGGGCGATAAACGTGTGTGCACGCAGTTGATGCAAACGCTGGGTAACCGCGCTTTTGTTAAGGTTGGTGCTGAGGGTGTTTATACAATGTCCTTGCCTGAACTGGGTCTTGGCGTGGCGATGAAGTCCCGCGATGGTGGTTTTCGTGCGGTGGAAGTCGCTGTTTCCCAATTGGCCTGTGATTTATTAAAACTCGATGAGAGCGAGGCAACCAACATGAAGCCGCTCACTAACCCCGTTTTAAAGAACTGGAACGGGATCGAAGTCGGAACTGCGCGATTGGCAAAATAATGCGTTCTTTGGTTGCAATTCTTAAGTCTCGTTATCTTGTATGGCTTGTTCTGTTAATGCCCGCTATTGAATACATTCATGAGCTGTTTTACCCAACGCGCCACTATCCGGAGATGATGCAAAACTCCGGTGAACTTTCTATGCAAATTCTGGTCTTTACGCTTTGCATCACGCCTATTACCCTTATGTTGCGTTATGTTGAGTGGGGTAAAACTGTTTCGCGGTGGTTGCTCAAAAACCGCCGTTATTTTGGCTTGGCAGCATTTGGATATGCGCTTGTGCATACGGTTCTGTATATTCGCCAGACCTTTGATGTTGAACTCATCTGGCTGGAAGCATTGGACTGGCCGCTTGGCACAGGTTGGATTTCGTTTTTTGTTCTGCTTCTGCTTGCGATAACGTCCAATCACTTTTCCATCCATAAAATGGGCAAGGCATGGAAATGGACACAAAGACTTTCGTATATTGCAGCGATAGCAGGATTTGCACATTGGCTCTTGCTTGATTTCTTTATCGATAACGCGATGGTCTGGATTGTGCCTTTGATCATCGCAAAGCTGGT
>CALFBU010000227.1 GCA_937951455.1 uncultured Rhizobiaceae group bacterium | reverse complement strand
GTTCACTTTCCCAAAGGCCTGTGTCGTGAGTTGATGAAAACCGCACCTTCCAGCTTTACACAACATGCGCGAAATCCTGAGCGTAATGTTGAAATTGGTGGGAACACAACCGTTTTTGCGCCTGTTTACGGCCCTCCATTTGTTCGCGATCTTGAGGGTGAGCGCCGTTATGCAACGATTGAGGATTTCCAGAACTTCGTGAAACTTGCTTATATGGCACCTGCCATGCACCACTCAGGTGGTACGGTTTGTGAACCTTGTGACGTAGCTGTGAACAAGCGTCATTTGGATATGCTTTACGCTCACATCAAATATTCTGACAAGCCGTTTATGGGATCGGTTACTGCGCCTGAGCGTGCAGAAGATACCGTCGAAATGGTCAAGATCCTGTTTGGTGAAGAATTCGTCGATCAAAACTGTGTGCTAGTGAGCTTGATCAATTGTAACTCGCCGATGACGCTGGATGGCACCATGCTTGGCGCTTTGAAGGTATATGCGCGCGCTAATCAGGCTTCCATCGTGTCTCCGTTTATCGTGGGTGGCGCCATGTCACCTGTAACGGTTGCTGGTACGTTGACGCAGGTTTTATGTGAGGCAACGTCTGCAGTTGCCTTCTCGCAGCTTTGTCGTCCTGGTTCGCCTGTGATTATGGGAACGTTTGCGACTTCAATCTCCATGCAGACGGGTGCACCTTCGTTTGGTACGCCAGAGCCTGGTCAGGTTTTAATGGGTGCTGCACAATTTGCGCGTCGTTATAACTTGCCGTTCCGTTCGGGTGGTTCACTCACGGGGGCGAAGGTACCTGATGCGCAGGCTGCTTACGATAGCGCCAACACACTTTGGCCTGCGATGGCGGGTGGCGTGAATTTTATGCTTCACGCGGCAGGCTGGCTTGAGGGCGGTTTGGTGTCCTCGTATGAGAAGTTTATCATGGATTGTGATCAACTGGCTGCACAACAGAAAATGGCAGCTGGCGTTGATATGAGCGAAAATGGTCAAGCGATGGATGCCATTCGCGAAGTAGGGCCAGGCAGTCATTATCTGGGTTGTGAGCACACGCAAAACAATTTTGAAACCGCCTTCTTCGCTTCAACGGTCGCGGACAATAATTCGTTCGAACAATGGGAAGTTGAGGGCTGTTTGCGCAATGAGCAACGCGCGAACAAAATTGCGCGTACCTGGCTTGAGAATTATCAGGCACCGCCACTCGATCCTGACATTGATGAAAGACTCAAGGCATTCATTCAAGCCAAAAAAGATTCCATGCCTGACGCGTTCACTTGAAGTGAGAGAGCAGCCCTGGAATCACGCTCTAGGGAAGTCGTGGGCAATACAATTGTTCATAATACCTGGAGGCTAGATGCCGATGGCAAAGTCTCCAGGTAAAACCTTTGTTTTGTCCGATGTTCTAAAACAGTACGGGCTGATTTGTTTTGGCGGACTGGAAATCAGCTCTGATTTATGTGCTTCTGATTGCGAAGAAATGATTGGCAAAAGAGGCCTGCTTATTGGCAATGCCGGTAAGGATATGTGGAAAATCTTTTCTCAATCATCTGAGTTTTGCGATCATGCACCTGACCCTATGAACCGTTGGACAAAGCGTGTGCTTGATGACATCGCAAAAGTGCTTGGGGTGAGGGTGGTTTATCCTTTTGATCAGCCTTATTGGCCTTTTCAAAAATTGGCACAAAGCGCTGCCGGCGTTCAGTCTTCGCCGCTTGGCATTTTTATACATTCGAAGTTTGGCCTTTGGCATGCATTTCGAGGGTTGGTAATTTTTGATGATACTGCGGAATTTGAGAGTCAATTCAGAGCTTTAACACTTGATGCTAAAAGTTTGATTCACCCTTGCGATGGTTGCGTTGAAAAGCCTTGTTTGAACGCTTGTCCAGTTGGCGCGTTTAAAGGTGAGCGATTGGATGTGCAATCATGCTCTACACATCTTGATAGCGGTACTACTCCTGAATGTATGCAATCAGGTTGCCAAGCCAGATGTGCTTGCCCAATAGCAAAAGAGCACCAATATGAAGGTGCTCAAATGAAATTTCATATGAAGTCTTATCGCGGAATATAGCTCAGCCGCGTCTTCTGCTTTTTCGTGTTCTGCCAGCGTTGGCGTCATTTGCTGCGGCGGGGCGGTTCACGAGTGGGCCGATACGGTTTTCTATTTCAGCGATATCAGGGCGGGAGACCGCGTTATGGGTGTCAATTGCTTTGCGCATTTCTGCAAGGTGCTCGCAAGATGTGCCGCAGCAGCCACCAATGATTTTTGCGCCTGCATCCATGGCTAGTTTTGTATAATCGTGCATCAGTTCCGGTGTGCCTGTGTAGACAACTTCATCGCCTTGAATTTGTGGAATGCCGCAATTTGCCTTTGCCACTACGATGGCATCCGGGTTTGCATTGGTCATATCAAGTACTGAAGATAAAAGATCCGATGCGCCAACACCACAATTTGCTCCAATTGCGAATGGTTTTTCATCTTCTTTTATAACATTATGAAAGTCAGCAGGAAGCATGCCCATCATGGTTCTGCCTGCCGTATCAAAGGATGCGGTGATGACATATGGCATATCTACCGCGATAGCGGCTTTTGCTGCTGCCTGCATTTCTTCTGGAGCTGACATGGTTTCGATCCATAGAACGTCCGCGCCGCCATCTTTCAAGCCTTGCATTTGTTCCTTGAACGATTCAACAGCTTCGTCAAATGTCAGTTCGCCAAGGGGTGCAAACAGTTCTCCTGTTGGACCAACCGAACCGGCAACAATGATTTTACGATCAACCGTGTCTGCTACTCTATGGGCAATTTCTGCTGCTGCTTTGTTAAGTTCATGCACTCGTTTATCTGCGTCGTGCAGTTTCAATCGATGTCGAGTGCCGCCAAAAGAGTTGGTTAGTATAATGTCTGAACCTGCATCCACAAAACCTTGGTGTAGCTGCATGATGTTTTCAGGTTTATCAATATTCCAAAGTTCCGGTGCGCCGCCAGCCTCTAATCCCATTCCGAATAATGTCGTGCCTGTAGCACCATCTGCAAGAAGAATGCCTTTTTCTTCGATTAATTCTGAGAGTGCATTGGGCATGGCTTTTGCTTTCGAATATTACAATATAAAGATTTGTTTATATCATTTTTGCTGCCATGGGAAGTTGAATTTTCTGTATGTCGCTAAATGTGATGAAATTTCACTTTATTTTCGAGCAACAAATTAATTTCAAAAAGTGCAATTTTAATATTCAGGTAACTGAATTCTAACTCCCTGTTTACACTATTACACTATGTTCAAACTCAAGCGACACAACGATCGCTCTGATATCCGGATCAGGTATTGCGTACCGGCCATATCATTTCTCAGCGTTTAGAGAGGTGATAGCAAGTATAAAAAGCAGTTGCTAATGGCAGCTGCTTTTTGCGTTATGGAATGGGTGTTGAGCAATCACTTTTTGGAAAATTGTAACTTATCCATCGAAATTTGCGTAAACTGTGCTATTAAGTAACCAGCTTTAAAACAATACAAAACGAGGTTGGGTGTTTGTATTCATCATTTGAAAATTTTTTAAAAGTTCTAGATGCGGGTGATAATGAAATTATCAAGCTCTCGCAGGAGGACCCAAGAATTGCGATTGGTATTCTTTTATACAGCACAGTTCAGGCAGATGGGCGTGTAAAGCGC
>CALFBU010000226.1 GCA_937951455.1 uncultured Rhizobiaceae group bacterium | reverse complement strand
AACAGCACTCTTGGTGGATGGGATATAACGACTGGCCGCCCAACAGATCACCGCAAGTCCCATCATCATGGGGCCAAAGACACCAACACTCATACCACCCACCGAAGCAATGCCGCCAACAATCGTGCCGCCAAGAATGGCAACAAAAGTAGCCGCCTCAATCCAGGCATTGGCCTTGGGCAAGTCTTTCTTTTCCAGATGGTCGGGTAGAATACCATATTTAATCGGCCCAAAGAGTGCCGAAATAACGCCAAATAAAAACAGTGAGGTCATCAAAATCGGAATAGAGGAATAGCCAATACCAACAACGGCAACAAAGGCTGCACCAATTTCTGCAAGTTTCAATCGCTGCGCGAGCCAGGCTTTATCATGCTTGTCGGCCAACTCACCGCCAAGGGCTGAAAGGAACAAAAACGGCGCCATAAAAATCGCACCCGCCAGCGTTACCAGCGAAGCCGCCTCGCCTGCCGCCAATTGAAACAAAATCAAAAACACCAAAGTGTTCTTTAAAAAATTATCATTGAAAGCGGATAGAAACTGCGTCCAGAATAGTGGTGCAAATTTTCTCGATGTCATTAAATTGGTTTGCATGATTTTTCCCCTTTAGAAAAAGGAGTAAACAGCGATAATCCTATCAAATGTTTACTCCCATCCTTTTCTTGAGATTTATGTTTAACAAAAATTGAAATTCGTGATGTTTAATACTGATTAGTCTTCAGTATTATTGATATCCATCAGTAGTTTTTCAGTCTTTGCTTCTTCTACCTTATTGATAAACTTGGCTGCTTCTTCATTATCCCGAAGCGTTTTGGTGACACTGATCGACGTATGAACCAACATGAGGGCAGACATGGCGTAGAAGCCTTTTGCGGCAAAGCTTGCTTCCAGAAAGAAGATACCGCCTGCCATCATGGCAGCCGCGACAGCGAAGCTACCCATTGAAAAGTTGATCCAGGAGGTTGAATGTTTGATTGCGTTATTAGACATGAGTTTATTCCTTTGGTTTAATTTGAAATTTGGTTGTGAAAGCTGCTTATGCAGCCTTCTTTTTTGACTTCTTTTTCAGGCGATCCAAGACGTCTTGCGCCGATGATTTAAGCGGATCACCGCAACCTGCTTCTGCAAGCTTTTCCGTAATGGAAGCCGGGTCTCCGGTTTCCTCCATCTCGGCCATCGCATTGGCGGTCGTATCGATTTGCTGCTGGCGAACCCTTAGGCGAAGCAACGTTTCTTCCGCTTCTTTTAAATCGGACAGTCCGCTGCTTGGGTGAACCTGACGCATGCGCTGCGTCTTGTCGGTGACAACCGCAAGGCGCTGCCCACGCTGAAGCTCTTTGAGTTTCAACTCCGCATTATGAACGGTCTTTTTAAGCCGCGTTATCTCTGCATTAAATTGCGCTTGCGCCTGTGCGGAGACATCTCGTTCTGCTTCCAGCAATGAAATGGTTTCCGCCGCCTCGAGCGCCAGTTTTTCTTCGCCCTGCTCCATCGCCTTAACCGTACGCGCTTCCAGATCGGCAATATTGTCTTCCAGTTTTTTATGCTGGACGGCTTCGCGCTCATTTTGGGCAATCGCAACAGCAACCGCTTTACGTGAGGCTGCGACCGCATTTGCGCAATCTCTTATTTGTTGTCTTAGAAGTGCAATCGCATGGCGATCCGTGAACTCTTCACCTGCATCAACTGCAGCACCTCTGAATAAAGTAACTATTTGCTTGAACATCTTTTCAACTCCTTATATGAACGCTGTTCATGAAACGTATAAAACACAAAAATGAACAATGTTCAATATATAAATGAACAATGTTCATAAATAAAAGGCTTATGGTTAATGAAAAAAGAACCGACGAAGCGTGAATTAAAGAAGCAAGAGCTCAAGGAAAAGCTTCTTCAAGCTGCAAGAAATCGCATAAAAGACAATGGCTTATCCGGTTTACGCGCGCGCGATATTACCTCTGATGCAGGCTGCGCCCTAGGGGGGTTATACACAGCCTATGAGGACATCGATAATTTGGTCTTGCACGTCAATTCCATCACTTTAAACGCACTTGGCGCTGAATTAAAAGCAATTGCGGAGGCTGAAAGAGCCCCTGTGAAACGACTCATCAAACTTGCCAGCGGCTATTTGAAATTCGCTTGCGACAATCACAATCTTTGGTCAGCGCTCTTTGATCACCGCATGCCGGACGGTGTGGACGTGCCTGAATGGCACTTGATGGAACATGCAGTTCTGTTTGAACAAATAGCCATGCCGCTGGCTGAGTTAAATCCGAAACTGGATAGAGATGAACTTGCTACCCTCTCCCGCTCCATGTTTGCGGCTGTGCATGGCATCGTATCCATCAGCTTGCAAGATCGCTTCATAGCAGTCCCGCGCGCACAGCTCGATAAACAACTCACCCAATTCGTAGAGTTTCTAATCAAGGGCTTTGAAGCTTCGAATAAATGATAAATCATTTGATCGTAACTTCAATTTTTCGACTTACTTATTATATAATCCTTAAACAAGACGATTAAGTCAGAGGGCACGAAATGAAAATCAAGGTAGACGGCAAATCACACGACATCGATGTAGAGCCTGAAATGCCCCTGCTTTGGGTATTGCGGGACGAACTGGGCATAACCGGCGTCAAATACGGTTGCGGCATTGCCCAATGTGGCGCTTGCACAGTGCATGTAGATGGTGAAGCCATGCGCTCATGCCAGATCAGCGTCGGCGATCTTGAAGGCGAAGTCACAACAATCAATGGCCTTGGCACACCCGACAACATGCATATTGTCCAAGCCGCTTGGGCAGAGCATCAGGTCGCGCAATGCGGCTACTGCCAATCTGGCCAAATCATGCAGGCTGCGTCCCTTTTGAGTGAAAACAATAATCCAACTGATGAAGACATCGATGACGCCATGAGTGGTAATCTTTGTCGATGCGGCACCTACCCGCGTATCCGACAGGCTGTAAAAACTGCAGCCAAAAACATGCGAGGTGCTTGATCATGGGTCGTCTTAAAACAATAGCTCGCCGTTCATTTCTCATAGGATCTGCTGCCATTGCAGGCGGTGTAGTCTTCGGGACTTACCTCGTCAAACGCACGCCGGATAATCCGCTTAAAGCTGGCCTCAAAGACGGCCAGGCAACTTTTAACCCATGGGTAAAAATTGATGCCGAAAAAATCACGCTTATAACCCCACATGCGGACAAGGGACAAGGCGTTGTTTCCATACAGGCGGCCCTGATTGCCGAAGAGCTTGACCTTGAATTTGGTCAGTTTGAGACCGACTTCGGAACACCTAGCAGCGCTTATTGGAATACAGCCATGGCTGGCGAAGGCGTGCCTTTCATGTCGACGGACGAAAGCTTTACCGCTGAAACGACCCGTAGTGCTATGACCAGTATTTTTAAAATCATCGGCCTGCAAGGCACAGGTGGTTCGACCACCGTTCCTGACAGCTATGACAAACTTCGAAAAGCTGGCGCAGTTGCGCGTGAGACATTAAAACTCGCAGCATCACAAAATTCTGGCGTTCCTGTTGCTGACTTAAAAACTGCAAATGGCGCAGTTCAAATGCCTGACGGTTCTGAAATCAGATATACTGAACTGGCAGCAGAAGCCGCTAAACTAGAACCTGTTCAGGAAGTAACCCTGCGTGATCCATCTGAATGGAAATTGCTTGGCAGGCCGATGAAGCGGCTCGACATTCTGGCCAAATCAACAGGCACTCAAACCTACGGAATTGATGTCACTGTCGATGGCATGGTCTATGCCGCAGTCAAAACCAATCCACGCCAGGGTGGCAAACTGAACAGCTTTGATGCAACAAACGCAAAATCCATGCGCGGCGTTAAAGACATCGTGGAAGTAACCAATGGCGTTGCCGTTATTGCAGACAATACATGGCGAGCCTTCCAGGCCGTCAATGAAATCGAATTTGATTGGGGTGAAGCACCCTACCCCGCAGAACAAGATGATCATTGGAAAGCAGTTGAAACTTCTTTTACGTCTGACAACCTCGAT
>CALFBU010000225.1 GCA_937951455.1 uncultured Rhizobiaceae group bacterium | reverse complement strand
GTGGCTTTGAAGATGCGCTATTAAAGGCGATGCTTGGCAAGCATGGGGTTTCCATGGATGATATTGAGTTGATCAATGTCAACTTCGCGCTGTCGCCTTCGCTATTCAGCGGTAATGTTGACGCTGTGATTGGCGCTTATCGCAACTTTGAACTTAACCAGATGGATATTGAGGGGAAACCTGGCGTTGCGTACTATCCGGAAGAAAATGGCGTGCCGGTATTTGATGAGCTTATTCTGGTTGCCAAGAATGATACAGTTGATGATCCGCGCTTTAAGACATTCATTAATGTGATGGAAGAAGCAACGCTGTTTCTTACCAACCATCCGGACGAAGCATGGGAAGATTTTATTGCTGCTTACCCTGATCTGAATAATGAACTTAACATCCGTGCATGGCGCGATACGCTTCCACGCTTTGCCAAACGTCCGTTGGCGCTTGATACAAATCGGTATAATAGTTTTGCCGAGTTTATGAAATCATCTGGTCTGATTGACGATTCGCCTGCATTAGAAACTTATGCGATTGAGCTGAAGTAATGTCACGGCCAACAGAAATCTTGCGTGATGCCAGTCTTGATGATTGGCATCACGCAACACGACACAAGTTTTGCGCAGAACTCGCAGATGGTAGTTTGCCGTTGGATAAAATGCGTAATTATCTGGTGCAAGATTATCAGTTTATCGATAATTTTTTCCGCCTGGCAGCAAGTGCCATTCACCATGCACCCAGTTTGCCGGATCGTTTGCCGCTAGCGCAATTTATGGGCGTGTTAGCCGGGCCTGAGAATACATATTTTCAACGTTCGTTTGATGCACTCGATGTTGCGGAACAAGACCGTGCTAATCCCGATTTGAAAGCGCCCACGAAAGCCTTTCAGGACTTAATGCTCAAGGCGTCCAAGTCTGGAAATTATGGTGCGATGGTTGCTGTTTTGTGCGTTGCTGAGTGGTCTTATCTCGAATGGGCGACGCCGTATGCTTCTTACAAAGACGATCTACCATTTTACTTTTCAGAATGGATTGATCTACACGTGGGAGACTATTTTGAAAGTGTGGTGGAACACCTGCGCGGGCAAGTTGATTTAGCCTATGATGCAGCCAATAAAGACGGTCGTGCTGTTATTGCAGAATATTTTTCAGAAGCTGTTCGTTTGGAGCGAGCATTTTTTGATATGTCTTATGCATAGACATTTTCACCCTGAACCGTGGATGGGTTCAGGGTGAGCTTATTTTAAAGCGTTACCATTTCACCACGTGCTGGATAGTCTTTTTCAATCACGAATTTGGCGGCACCCAAAATGTCTGAGAATTTTGGGCGGGCAAATGGCATGGTTTGGATGGAAGAGAAGTAGAGCGTTCCATCTGCTCTTACCAAAAAGATACCTGGTTCACTGAAGACTTCCGGTTCTGCCGTGCCTTCGCGTCCTGCTGATAAATGCAGTCCCCACTCAAGTGCATCTGCCAATTCCAGGCTGTGGCCAACGTCCAATCCTTCCAGTTCCCATTCTTCGACTGTTTTTTCTGCAAGTGCTTGATCGTTTGAAGAGGCTACAACGATGTTCACACCAGCAGATGCAAAATCGTCTTTTTTAGATAGAAGGTCGTGTAACTGGTTTTTACAAATTGGACAGTGATAACCACGATAAAATACAATCATGGTAAAGTGCTCAGGCTTTTGAGCGTCCAACGACCATGTGCCTCCGCCAACCAGTTGAAGATTGAGGGCAGGGGTTTTTTGACGCGGCAGTACAACTACATGTTGTATCATTTGAAAATTCCTTTTTCTTGAAATCATTGATTACTATGCCATCAGAAAAGCGGGTTGTAGAATGAAAGTTCCGCTCAAAATTGTAACGTTTTCTTGAGGCAATAAAAAAGGCTCTGTAAAGAGCCTTTTTGTTATTTTGCTGTTAGTGCGTTTGATGCTCTAGCTGAGGGTTTGGTTTTTCCAATTCTTTGGCAGATGCAACCATTGCTTTTTGAACTTTCTCAAAAGCGCGCACTTCAATTTGGCGTACACGTTCTCTCGAGATATCAAATTCGCCTGATAGCTCTTCAAGCGTGATTGGGTTTTCTTCCAAACGGCGCGCCATAAAAATGCGTTGCTCGCGTTCATTCAATACGCTCATGGCATCTGCCAGCATTTCACGACGGCTTTCAAGTTCATCTTGTTGCACAAGAATTTGCTCAGCGCTTTCGCTGTCGTCTTCAAGCCAGTCTTGCCATTCGCCACTTTCACCTTCTGCAGCCTTGATCGGCGCGTTGAGGGAAGCATCACCCGCCATGCGACGGTTCATCGATGTTACTTCTTCTTCGCTGACGCCAAGCTGAGTGGCAATTTGTGCGACTTGATCCGGATTAAGATCACCGTCATCCAATGCCTGAATACGACTTTTGGCTTTACGCAAATTAAAGAACAAACGCTTTTGGTTTGCTGTTGTACCCATTTTCACGAGTGACCAAGAGCGCAACACATATTCCTGTATTGATGCCTTAATCCACCACATCGCATAAGTCGCGAGGCGGAAACCACGTTCCGGGTCGAATTTCTTTACCGCCTGCATGAGGCCAACGTTGCCTTCTGAGACAACTTCGCCGATTGGCAAGCCATAGCCACGATAGCCCATGGCAATTTTTGCAACGAGACGTAGGTGGCTTGTTACCAGCTTGTGTGCTGCATCACGGTCATCATGTTCAAGGTAGCTTTTCGCCAACATATATTCTTCATTTGGCTCAAGCATCGGAAATTTGCGAATTTCTTGCATGTAGCGAGAAAGACCGTTTTCGCTGGAAATTGTAGGTAAATTCTGGGCCATATTAGCACCCTTCTCCCTTCATCAAAAACAATGCTCCTTCTTTGAAGCAAGCATCTCATAGATCTTATATAGGTACGAATTCAGTGTTTTCACATGAATTTTTGGTAATGTTTGTGTAAAAATGCACATATTGCAATTTTGCCTAACAAAGCTTTACGAGCATTCGCTCAAATGTTTTCATTTGAGCGAAAGTAAGGTTTGTTTATGCGCTTTGAGGGCGTCTGGCAGGTCTTTTATTCTTGTTTGGCTTGCCAGATGACTTGGCATTGCTTGATTTTGGACCTCTGGATTTATTGCTTGAGTGGGCACCCGTTGCACCACTGTTTGCAGATTTGGTTTTCCAGGGTTTCTGGCCTGGTTTCGCTTTGTTGCGGTTTTCTTGGCCGCCACTAGCTTCTTGTCGCTTACCTGAAGCGTTTGCGCCATCGCGATTTGGTCTGCGATTTCGAGTTTGTGCGCCATCACCTTCCGGACGAGGCCCTCTGCGTGATGCACCATTTTTATCATTGCTAAAACGGCCTTCCCCAGATGTATTGCGTTTTTCCTGGCGGTTTGTGTCGCTTGTTCTGTCTTTACGTCTTTGTTCTTTGGCGTCGTATTCAGCAACACTGGTTTGTTTGTTTTTAAACTTCTTGGGCTTGGCTGAACCATTACCGCTGGTTTCAGATCTCGCGTCGCCACCACGACCTCTATGGCCTGAAGCTCTGCGACCACCTGATTTGCCCGCTGGCTTTCCATTGCGGCCACGGCTGTTTGAAGAGGCCTTCTTGGCTGGCATGCCTTCTGGCTCTTCGCCACTTTCAACGCGAATGGAAATCGCCATCAAGCGTTCAATTTGTTTTAGAAGATGATATTCATCTGGCGCACAAAAGGCGACAGCTTTACCTTCGGCACCAGCACGCGCAGTTCTGCCAATGCGGTGAACGTAGTTTTCGGGGACTTCTGGCAGGTTGAAGTTGTAGACGTGGCTAACGGCTGGAATATCAATGCCGCGTGCCGCTACGTCTGTTGCAACCAGAATATCGATGTCTCGCTTTTTAAAGGCACGCAAGGCGCGGTCACGTTGGCCTTGGCTTTTATTGCCATGAATACTGTCCGCTTTAAAGCCGCAATCAACCAAGTGCTTCATCAGCTTTTCTGCACCATGTTTGGTGCGTGCAAAAACCAGTGATAGATCATCACGACGTTCAATCAGGCAATCTTTAAGCAGATTTGTTTTATCGCGCGCTGCGACGTGGTGCACACATTGTTCGATTTTGTCCGCAGCTTTGCCCGGAGGCGAGACTTGCACACGTACAGGATCGTTCAAAAATGCTTTTGACAGGTCTTCAACCTGTTTTGGCATGGTTGCAGAAAACAGCATGGTTTGGCGTGGTGTGCCCAGCATCTTGGAGATTTGGCGAAGCGAGTGAATAAAACCCAGATCCAGCATTTGGTCTGCTTCATCCAGCACCAAAAAAGTTGCTGTATCAAGATAAAGCGCCTTGCGGTCTGCAAGGTCCAACAAGCGACCCGGTGTTGCAACCAGAATGTCTGTGCCCTTTGCAAGGGCTTGTGCCTGCTTATTGATGGACTGCCCGCCGATGACGACGTTTACCCAAATAGGTGTTTTCTTTACATATTGGCGTAGGTTGTCAGAAATCTGATTTACCAATTCCCGCGTAGGCGCCAGAATAAGCGCGCGAACGCCTTTTGGCTTTGGACGAATATCTTCTTCCATCAGTTTATGAACAAGCGGCAGACCAAAGGCTGCGGTTTTACCTGTGCCCGTCTGCGCAAGGCCCATGACATCATGGCCTTTCATGACAAGTGGGATGGCTTGTTCCTGGATTGGGGTCGGTGTTTCGTAACCAACGGCCGAAATCGATGCAAGAAGCTTTGGCGTTAGGCCAAGGTCTGTAAAAGTAGTCAAAATAATATCTTTTCGTAATTCATAACGATGCCGCGCATGAGAATACATACGCAGGCTCGTTATAGCGGTTGCGATTAGGTTCTCGTCTTGAACTGAATTGTTCTTTGACCGACTAACCGTCAGATCCCCGCGTGAAATGGAAACTTGTGAGTTTCAGCATCTTTCATGTTTAGCGATGCCTAAATCCGTACCTTGCGCTTTTCGACATATAAAAACTATGTTCGCACATGCTGCTCACGCGGCAGCGGGTCGGAATACCTGTGTATCTGCCTGATTGACGTTAAAGTCAAGCAATCATTCCTTGGGAAATGACCTGAGTAGAATATCAAAATCTTCAGGAATGGGTGCTTCGAACTTTATGTGTTCTTTTGTGATTGGATGCTCGAAACCCAAGAGTGCTGCGTGAAGCGCTTGGCGTTTGAAATTGGCGACGACTTCTTTCGTGGCTTCGGGTAAGGTATTTTCCTTGGTTTGGAAATGTTTGCCGTAGTCCTGATCACCGACCAGTGGATGTCCTATATGACTCATATGAACTCTGATCTGGTGTGTACGACCTGTTTCCAATCTGCATTCAACAAGGGAGCAAATGGGAAATCCGTCTTCGTCCATTCCATATTCAGATTTTACAGTAAAATGGGTAATGGCTTCCTTGGCTTCGGTGTGATCATCTTTTACGACTGCGCGTTTTTTGCGGTTGTTGGGTGATCTGGCAAGGGGAGCGTTGACGCTTCCGGTTAGTTTTTCAAAGCGTCCCCAAACAAGCGCCAGATAATTGCGCTCCAAAGGACCTGTGCGACCGTGGTCCATAAATTGTTTTGTAAGACCAGAGTGTGTGCGTTCATTTTTGGCAACGACCAGAAGACCCGATGTGTCTTTATCCAATCTATGTACGATGCCAGGGCGTCTGACACCACCAATGCCTGAGAGCGTATCACCGCAATGATGGAGTAGGGCGTTAACCATTGTGCCGCTCCAGTGACCCGGGGCAGGGTGCACGACCATGCCCGCGGGCTTGTTGATGATCAGCAGATGATCATCTTCGTAATAGATATCGAGCGGAATATCTTCTGGTTCTGGCTCAGCTTCTTCTGGCTCAGGCACTTCCATGATGATGGCATCATTGAGTTTCAAGCGATGGTTTGGTTTTTTGGTTTCCTTGCCATTTACGGTAACGCCACCTTGTTTGATAATTTCAGTAACACGTGACCGCGAAACGTAACTTGGCATAAAAGAGGCAATAAAGGCATCTAATCTTGTGCCTATATGCTCTTCTTTTGCAATCAAGGCTTCCCCTTTGGCGCTCACTTCGTTAACAGTCATTTGAAACTCCACCTAAAGGCAATGATACTATGGCTAACCAAATTGATGAAGATGAACCGCTGGATCCAGTGATGGAAAAAGTTCGTGTTAAGATGG
>CALFBU010000224.1 GCA_937951455.1 uncultured Rhizobiaceae group bacterium | reverse complement strand
ATAAGGTTTGTTTAATGAGTAGAATTTCATATTTGCAAGATGTTCTCTCGAGTGTGTTTGAAAG
This sequence comes from uncultured Rhizobiaceae group bacterium, assembly GCA_937951455.1. Lineage (GTDB taxonomy): Bacteria > Pseudomonadota > Alphaproteobacteria > Rhizobiales > Rhizobiaceae > JAALLB01. The sequence continues at coordinate 5,512 of CALFBU010000224.1, read as the reverse complement.
AGGACGTATATTCCGTGGTAGTGATGATAAGCGAAGTATTATTGCCCTATGCGATGCGATTTTCTCTGAAAAGGGAGAGGTTTCTGGCAGCAAGCTCGCAGCGACAGTTTTGGCTAAATATGAAGGATTGTCCTTCGATGAAAAGCAGGAATTTTTCTCACACATCGTCGATAATTTCGGTCTTGACCCTGACGTGGTGATTGAGGCTGCTAATGCCTATAATGTGGAACCTTCGCCACAAAAACTGGCTATACTGACCAAAGCTGCTGAACCAAAACATAGAGAATTACTGCGCCGTCTTAACCAAGTGCCAGGTGCTACTGAAAAGCTGGTTCACATGCGTGAAGACCTGTTATCCATGTTGAAAACAGAACCAAAGCTTTCCAATTTTGATTCAGACTTTGAGCATTTGTTTTCGTCATGGTTTAACCGTGGCTTTCTGGTTCTCAAACCGATTGACTGGAAAACGCCTGCCAATATTCTTGAAAAAATTATTGAATATGAGGCGGTTCATGCCATCAATGATTGGGATGATTTGAGGCGCAGATTACAACCCGAAGATCGTCGCTGCTTTGCTTTTTTCCACCCTGCAATGCCCGAAGAGCCGCTTATCTTTGTTGAGGTCGCGCTTACAAAAGGCCTGCCTGCTTCGGTTACGGATTTATTGGCTGAGGCACGCGCGTCTGTCGCGCACGATGATATTGATACAGCGGTTTTTTATTCAATTTCGAATTGTCAAAAAGGATTGCGCGGGGTCTCTTTTGGAAACTTCCTTATAAAACAGGTTGTCAATGATTTGGCTCAGGATTTCTCTGGCCTGAATAATTTTGTAACGCTGTCACCCATTCCAGGCTTTAGAAAATGGCTCGATGAAACTTATGCCGAAACTGATGTACCCGCCATCAATCAGGTGAAAAATGCACTGTTGAGCGAGGAAAGTTTCTTTATTAACGAAACTACCAATCTGCTCGAAAAGCCGCTTAAGGTTCTACTGGCGAAATATTTTCTTGAAGCAAAAAGAGACGATGGCTGGCCGCTTGATCCTGTTAGTCGTTTTCATCTTGGTAATGGTGCATCGCTCATGCGGTTTAACTGGATGGCAGATATTTCTGAAAAAGGCTTGAAGCAATCAGCTGGACTTATGGTCAATTATAAATACGACCTTGAGACTGTCGAAGATAACCACGAGAGCTATGCACGCGAAAAGGAAATTAACACCACGCGTGAAATCAAGGCTTTGGCAAAAACCGAGTTAAAGTAAAGAGCCTAGGCCTGTCCAGCCGTCTCCACATGTAGTGCTTCCAATTCTGCCTGACGCTGGATGGCTGCCGGATCAAGATCTCTGGTTGCTGGCAAATCGGTTCCGAAGTTATTGTAAGTATCTTTTCCCCTGACCAGCATAGCCGTATCCATGTCATGTTTTGTTTGCCGCACATGACTTGCGAGGTATTGAATGTTGAGGCCAATGCGTCGATCGTTGGATCTATTGGGCATGGATGCGTGGAGTGTCCAGCCGTGATGGAAAGACGCTTCGCCAGACTTGAGCGGGCACATCACGGATTTGGTTTCGTCAACGCCCTCGATGGTTTGGCTTTGTAGCAATACGTTTGTTTTATCATCCATGGTAATGTGCTTATGCACGCCACCTTTATGGCTGCCAGGTATCATGCGCATACAGCCGCTCTCTGGCGTCGCAGGTGAGAGTGCAAGCCACATTGAGACCTGATCGTCATGACTTAGCCCCCAAAAGGTCAAATCCTGATGCCAGCTTACATGGCTTGGTGTGTTTGCTTCCTTGATTATATAAGTCACATTGTAAAGAAGAATATCAGGGCCAATCATTTGTTCGACGATGTCGAGCGTGCTTGGCATGGTTGCGAGTTCAAGAGGTGAGGTAAGCAGCGTGTGGGCTTTGGATTTATAGTGCATGTTGCCAAATTCCTGTTCGGCACTTTCGAGTCTTTTGCGATGCTGCTGGGCTTGCGCTTCACTAATCAGTTCAATGCCTGAAACATATCCGTCACGTTCGTAATTGGCTTTTATTTCTGCCAAGTCATGCTGCGCCATCGTGCTTTCCTCCAAAAGATGATGGAAGAAATTTTGACGGATAACCGTCTTCAGGCCAAGTCGCCTATTGGCAAATATTACGTCGCTTTGGGCTTTTGGTTTACAAGAACAATGCCAATGCCCACTAGCAGAAGTGCGACCAGAATATTCCAAGTCAGCTCTTCGTTTAAGATAAGCCAACCAAATAAGACACCGAACAGGGGTGCTAAAAAGCTGAAGCTTGCCATGTCTGAAGCGGGATAGACTGATAACACCCAAAACCATGCAACAAAGCCTATGCAGACGACGAAAACAACTTGCGCGGCGAAAATCATAAAATGCAATGGCGTTGGGTTGGTGAAGGTTTCTCCCAGCATCGAGAGTGGCAAGAGGATGATGGCAGATATTGCCAACTGATAAAATAATTGCGCTTCCGGTTTGATGCTTGAAAATTGCGTGGTGCGCGTAATCAAGGCGATGGCTGCCCACATGGTGGCGGCAAGCAGGGCGATAATATCTCCGACAAGCGAGGCTTCTCCAGAGTTTCCTTGCCCGCCTAGTAGTGCGATAGCCGTTCCTATACAGGCCAAGACAAGCCCAAGCACACGAATTTTGGTCAGGCGCTCATCTGGAATGAGGTAATGTGCGCCAATAGCAACCCAAAATGGCATGGTGTAAAACAGCACGGAAGTTCTGGCGACTGTTGTGTATTCTATTGCCTTGAAGAGCAGTGCAAATTCTATCGCAAAGCAAATTCCGATTGCTATGCCTGGTAGCAGAACAGCTTTTCTTGTGTCGATGGTGCTGCCGCGCCATATGCAGTAAAGGAAAATTAGAACGCCTGCGGCCAGCGAGCGTAAGCCGGCCTGAAAGACGGGTGCCATGCCATCGTTGACGATTTTTATGCCGACCTGATTAAGCCCAAGCACTGCCATAAAGATGATTAGGACAATCGCACCTGTCGCATCTATTTTTGATTTGCGTTCCACTCAAATTCCTTTTCTCAATCTGACTTAGGGTATGTGGTATAGGCAGGCAATCAGTAATTTGAATTCTCTTGTTTTTCTTGACCTCGGTAGAGTGCAAGCTTATCAAACCCTATGACTTATTTTGACAATCCCGATGCCTTTTTAACCGAATTGTTTCACGTAGCTGTCGAAGCAGCGGATCCTGCAAAGATTATTTTAGATTATCTGCCAAAAGCACCAATGGGCAGAACCGTTGTGATTGGTGCCGGCAAGGCGTCGTCTCAGATGGGGAAGGCCTTTGAAGAGGCATGGGAAAAGGAACGAGGTACACCGCTCGAAGGGGTGATTGTCACGCGTTATGATTACCCCTGTGAATGCAAAAATTTTGAAGTGCTGGAAGCCGCTCATCCCGTGCCTGATGAGGCGGGTCTTGCAGGCGCAAAGCGTTTGATGGATGCGGTTTCTGATTTGGGCGAAGATGATTTGGTTGTAGCGCTTATTTCTGGTGGCGGTTCTGCTCTTCTGCCAAGCCCTCCGGAAGGACTGACATTGGCTGATGAAATCGCAGTTAATGAAGCCTTGCTTGCCTCTGGTGCGCCAATTTCTGCAATGAATACAGTGCGCAAGCATGTGTCTCAAATTAAAGGTGGCAGGCTTGCGCAAGTTGCTTATCCGGCAAAAGTTGTTTCTCTTCTGGTCTCGGATATTCCAGGCGATCACCCACAATTTATCGCTTCTGGGCCCACGGTTGCGGACAGTGGTACGCGTGAAGATGCATTGGCAATTATATCGCAATATGACATGCAATTGCCTGAGGCTGTTATGGCGCATATTCAGTCTGAAAAAGCGGATGCGCCCATGCCGGATGACGTGCGACTATCAAAGGCTGAACATCATATTTTTGCATCTGCCTCCAAGTCCCTGGAAGCTGCTCAAAAACATGCGCAAAGCGTGGGGATTGAGTGCCATATTCTTTCAGATGCGATTGAAGGTGAGGCGCGTGAGGCTGCCCGGACACAAGCAGCGATTGCCAAAGAGATTGTGTTGCGTGATCGACCGTTTAAGAAGCCTGTGCTTTTACTTTCTGGGGGCGAAACAACAGTTACGCTAAAAGGAAATGGTAGAGGGGGGCGCAATACCGAGTTTCTATTGTCTTTTGCGATTGAGATTGCGGGGGAAAAAAACATTCACGTATTATGTGCCGACACTGATGGCATTGATGGCAGTGAAAACAACGCTGGCGCTTTTGTTAATGGCGATACAGCAGGTCATATGCGTACTGCCGGCCTTGATCCAATTGCATATTTGCAAAACAATGATGCGTGGACAGCCTTTGAAAAAATTGATGCCTTGTTTATACCTGGGCCAACAGGCACGAACGTGAATGACTTTCGTGCCATTCTGATTACCGACTAAGGAGAGCGTTGATGACTGACAGAATTGTAATTGCAGGTGCCAAGCGCACGCCAATGGCAGGCTTTCAAGGGGAGTTCTCTTCTCTAACAGCTTCTGAATTAGGCGGTGCAGCGATTAAAGCGGCGGTTGAAGATGCTGGACTTGATCCTGCAAAGGTTGATGAAGTGATTATGGGTAACGTATTGCCTGCAGGGCAGGGGCAAGCGCCAGCACGTCAGGCGAGCTTCCATGCAGGGCTTGATCAGGGTGTTCCATCCACAACGTTAAACAAAATGTGCGGCTCAGGCATGAAGTGTGCCATGGTTGCCTATGATCAGCTTAAGGCGGAAAACGGCGATTTTATTGTAGCAGGTGGTATGGAGAGCATGACGAATGCGCCTTATCTGCTTGAAAAAATGCGTGGTGGCGCACGTCTTGGCCATGGTCAGGTAATCGATCACATGTTCCTTGATGGTCTCGAAGATGCTTACGACAAGGGCAAGCTGATGGGGCATTTTGCAGAAGACTGTGCCGAAAAATTTCAATTTACCCGCGAGATGCAGGATGAATATGCGCTTAAATCGCTTGAGAATGCTCAAAAGGCGGAAGAAGGCGGCAAGTTTTCCAATGAGATTGCGGCTGTTTCCTTTTCAACGCGCAAGGGTGATGTTGAAATTAGCGCTGATGAGCAACCTCGCAATGCGCGTCCAGACAAAATTCCGCAGCTTAAGCCAGCTTTTAAACGCGATGGTGGTACGGTAACTGCTGCCAATGCGTCTTCCATTTCTGATGGTGCGGCGGCGCTTGTGATGACACGCGAAAGCGTTGCCAAGCGTGAAGGGTTGGAAGTGCGTGCGATTATCCATGGCCATGCTTCTCATGCGCATGAGCCGGGCTGGTTTACAACTGCGCCTGTGCCTGCTGCCAAAAAGCTGATGGAGAAAATAGGCTGGTCAAAAGATGATGTTGATCTTTGGGAAGTAAACGAGGCTTTTGCTGTTGTTCCCATGGCCTTCATGCATGAATTTGGTTTGGATCGTGATGTTGTAAACGTCCATGGTGGCGCATGTGCGCTCGGACATCCGATTGGTGCTTCTGGCGCG
>CALFBU010000223.1 GCA_937951455.1 uncultured Rhizobiaceae group bacterium | reverse complement strand
CAAATAAAAATAATCGCGAGAATGCGCATGAACAAATTCATGATACCTTCAAGCTTGAAAACCGAACCCGATTTCATAGGAGCTTCACTCATGTTTAAACTTAAAATCCCAGTTCTTACGCCAATAAGCTAAATTGCCAATTGCAAAATTATACTCTCTATATGTAAAACATAAAAAGACTGCAAATGGGATATGTTACAAGATGAAACGCACAGTAGACGAAATAACAGGCGGCCGACGCATGAGGCGCAATCGCAGATTTGAATGGAACAGGCGATTGATGCGAGAAAATCGCCTTTCTATTGACGATCTGATTTGGCCTGTTTTTCTGTGTGAAGGTAAAGGCATAAGCGAACCGCTGGGGACGATGCCAGGCGTTGAACGCCACTCTGTAGACATGATTGGCAAACAAGCAAAACTGGCACAAGACCTTGGTATTCCTGCCATCGCGATTTTTGCAAATGTTGCGATGGATAAACGAGACCAAACAGGTTCCGAAGTCCTCAATACAAATAACATCATCATCCAGGCTACAAAAGCCATGAAGGATGCCGCTCCTGATGTTGGCGTTATAACTGACGTAGCGCTTGATCTGTTTACCGATCATGGACACGACGGCATTTTGCGCGATGGCATCATCGTAAATGATGAGACGGTAGAAATCTTATGCGAAGCAGCAGTTTTGCAGGCTGATGCTGGCGCTGATATTGTTTCAGCTTCTGAAATGATGGATGGTCGTATGGGGGCTATCCGAGATGCGCTTAATGAGGCAGGTCATCAAGATATCGGCACGCTCGCCTATACCGCAAAATATGCTTCTGGTTATTACGGCCCCTATCGTGAGGCGGTCGGAACAGATGGTTTGTTGAAAGGTGACAAGCGTACCTATTTCATGGATCCGGCAAATTCAGATGAAGCGCTTTATGAAGCGCAATTGGATATTCATGAAGGTTCAGACATGATCATGGTTAAACCTGGCATGCCTTACCTTGATATTATTTATCGGTTGAAAACAGAGTTTGGCATGCCGACTTTTGCCTATCAGGTCTCGGGTGAATATTCGATGATTATGGCTGGTGTGGAAAAAGGCTTTGTAGAAGAGCAACGCGTCATCCTGGAAAGTCTCACCTGTTTCAAGCGCGCAGGTGCGGATGGCATTCTGACCTATTTCGCGCCCCGTGTCGCGGAGTGGCTTAACAACGCCTAGATGCCATGTGTCATTTGACACAGTAATATAATAAGCCGCATGACATTACTCTCCTAACACCAGAGCATTATTTCTCTGGATAATTTTGATTAGGAGAATTTATAATGAGTATGACTGCAGCCCAGATAAACCAAAACAATGGCTTGGCACTCCCTGCCTTTGATGCCCGAACCCTTGTAACGCTTTTGGTTTCAGGCGCTTTTGCAATTTTGGCGTTTGATCTATTTGGTCAAACCATCAGCCCACTGTTTAAAGATATTATTCCTACGCTGGGTGCAAAGCTTGCACCGGTAGCGCTTGCCAATCAATCACTGGGTGCCATCACTGGCCTTGGCGCCAAATTTATCTCTCAAAATGGTATCGGTCATGGGTTGCACTTGTTGACAGGTCTTCTGGCTTATCCAATTGGTTACATGTTCATTGCACGCCCCATCTCGCAAAAGATTGCGCCGATAGTACCTTGGTGGGCAGTGGGCATCGCATACGGCGTTGTACTTTGGGTATTTGCACTATACGTAATGGCGCATTTGGTGGCAGGTAATCCGGCCTTCCTTGGCTGGTCAGGCATTACATGGGTTGCCCTTTGGGGACATATTGTCTTTGGGCTGGTTGTTGCCGGTTTTACCTGGTGGCGTCACGAACGGTAGACACATCGAGATTACCCAATAGAAAAAAGGCGGGATTATTGATCCCGCCTTTTTATTAAGCTTAAATTTGCTCAAATATTATTGAGATGAGAGACGTACATCTTCATCTGGATATCCCATTGAATCCTGATCAGAAAATGCACCGTGACAATCATGACAGAATTTTTGGGAAATCTTTTGCGGCTTGCCGCTGGATTTAATAACCGAGTAAACCCAATTGCCGTATTGATCTGCATCGCCACCAGCGGCAACTTTTTCCATGAAAAATAGTTGACCTTTTGTAACTGCATTCTTTTTGTTCACACCAAATACTTCCTTAGCGATAACAGTCCCGACTGGCATCGGATTGTTTTCGCGCTCATCGCTGTATTTGATGTATTCGCGGTACCCAATTTCGTTTACTGTCGTATTTAGAAAACGACCACCATGTGGACCGGGTGCTGCAGGTGCTGATGCTGTTCTACCCCAGTTCAAATAATCTTTCGCCCAAGGGTTATCGCTGTTTGCATACCCTGCTCTTAAATCATCTTTAATGCATTCAAAAATTTCAATAACTTGTTCTTCTGTCAAATCGTCTTTGGCTACTGGTGCAGTACAAGCGGCATAAGCCGAACCTGACACAAAAAATACTGCTGCCGTTAGGCCCGCTTTGCTCAAAAATCTTCCCATCAATTGATTCTCCTTATTGTTATGAGTTCAATGCGAGTAACACTTGAATAAAGGAAACTTTCAACCAACGCTTCGGACACTTTTAATTACGTTCTCGTGAACAAAAAATGTGGTGTCGCCGTTATTCTGGATTTCAGGCATGGATTTTTTGTAAAATTTGGCTATTTTAAAGTCATCGACCACGGAAATTAACTCAATGACACGTCATTCGCTGGACACACCACAATTTTATCTTACAGCTCCAGCGCCCTGTCCTTATCTGGAAGGCAAGCAGGAGCGTAAGGTTTTTACGCATTTGGTTGGCGAACGCGCCCAACAAGTCAATGACATGTTAAGCCAAGGCGGTTTCAGGCGCTCACAAAACATCGCCTATCGTCCAGCCTGTGAGGGGTGCAAGGCTTGTGTTTCCGTTAGAGTCGTGGTTGATGAGTTCAAGGACACCAAATCACTTCGTCGCATCATGAATAATAATAAAGACCTGATCGGCAAGGAAGTGCCACCTTCCCCAAATGCTGAGCAGTTTTCGCTTTTCAGGCGCTATCTGGATGCACGACATGCAGAAGGTGGCATGGCTGAAATGACATCACTTGATTACGCCATGATGGTTGAAGATACGCATGTGAATACCATGATGGTTGAATATCGAATGCGTGGGCCAGAGTCAGGCATCACGGGCGAAGGCGAAGGTGAATTGATAGCCGTTGCCTTGACCGATATTTTGGGTAATGGACTTTCCATGGTTTATAGCTTTTTTGATACAGAGCTCGATCGTAAAAGCCTGGGCACTTACATGATTTTGGATCACATCAAGCGCGCGCGTAAGATGGGTTTGCCATATGTCTACATGGGCTATTGGGTGGATGGCTCGCGCAAGATGGAATATAAGGCAAGGTTTCAACCGCAAGAGCACCTCAGCTTAAGCGGATGGCAGAGAACCGATTAATTGAATTTCATAATTGCGCTTGTGAACCTGCCAAATAACAGCCAAAAGCAATTTCAGACATAAAGGAAAATTGCTTTGCAACCTCAAACGCGCACAGGACTGGGAATTGCACTTGCTCTTTTGGGTGGGTTTCTGATTTCCATTGATATTCCGCTGATACGGCTAGCAGAAAGTGACCCTTGGTTTTACATGGTCATGAGAGGTCTGGGCTTGGCCTGTGTGCTTGGCGCGGTAATCAAGTTTGGTTCCCATTTTACCGATACGCCAAAGAACCCTTTTAACGACAAAAACTTTGTTGAAGTTGGTGTCCTTTACGGGATTGCAAGCATCTTTTTCACCATATCGGTTTTCACCACATCGACTGCCAATCTGGTTTTCATTCTTGCGTTTAATCCAATGCTAGCGGCAATATTTGCTTGGGTACTGATTGGCGAACGCCCAAAGCTGGTTACTTGGCTGGCCATATTCGCGACCATGGTTGGCGTTATGATTATCGTCTCAGACGGTTTGGAAACTGGCAACTGGATGGGAGATTTAACATCTCTTATGGCAGCCATTGTGCTTGCCTATTCCCTGGTTCGAACACGGCAAAGCGGCAAAGACTTGTCTTTAAGTGGGTGTCTGGGCGGTATGGTTTCAGGGTTGTTCGCCCTGCCCTTGGCCATCGTATTTTCAGGTATGCCGGGTGCGCCGTGGTGGATAGCGCTTAACGTATTGATATTCGTGCCCCTGTCTGGCTTCTCGCTTACCTTGGCACCGCGCTACATACCAGCGCCCCAAGTTGCAATTTTCTTCTTGCTTGAAACGGTTCTAGCACCCATCTGGGTTTGGCTGATCTTTGCAGAAACCCCAACGGATAAAACATTACTAGGCGGGGTGATCGTTTTGGGCGCCATTGCCGGACACAGCCTATGGCAGTTGCTGCCTTTGCGTAGAACTGTTGTAACATAATCCTAGCAATTAATTTGACTTGAGAAACACAGGTTACTCTGCCATGATTTTCAAATGTCATTGAAAAAGCTAAATGAACTGGAATTAGATCTCGACCTGAAAGGGTGCGAAGGGCTTGATATCAATTATGTAAGCCGTATCAGAAGCCAGTATTTATTTACCCAGCACCAAACGATGATTACTCAAATGCAGTTTGCAGATGCAAAAGCAGCAGCACTTATTGCACTCATTGGATTTATAACCTTGCGTGGCCCGATCAAGCTTGATGAAATATCCAGCCTTGGAAGCTTTGGTTATATTTTCCTGATTTGCGCAGGACTGGCGGTTGTGTTTACTTTGCTATCCGTATTTCCTAGATACCCCTCCAAAGAGAAACGTGATGCATTGAGTTCAAGTGATCGATGGTCATGGCCTGCGCTCGCCAGCGACGTATTCAAACCTGAAGAATTTTCAAATTACATGCGTACAGCAGAAGTATCGCAACTGCTCCATTCCCTCTCAATTAGCAACTGTTATGTAGCAGACATTCTTTTATCCAAATACCGAATGTTGCGAATAGGGTTTACATTTGGCTTGGCAACTATGTTGTTAGTTGGGGTGAAGATAACAGGACTTGTATAGTGCACCTGTTTTCTATGTTTTAAGGTTGGCATAGCTTTAAATCGGCCGCCAATTCATCGTCAGTAGCTTCGACATAAAAACGATTAGACAATGAAATGATGCTTCTGACGCGGCTGTCAATAATCTTGTCGCAATCTGATTCTTCTCGGCCTGTGCTTAGACGACAGAGTTTTATTGCTTCTTGATTTTTTGTCGAAATGGCTTTGCTGTAACGTGCTGCATCACTCTGCTTACCCAATTTGGAAGCTGCAGAAAGACATCTTGCATTTGCTGACATATCTTCCAAAAGAGCATCATAGTCTGGCTGAAAGATATCTGATCGGGTAAACCCTGCTTCTGCCAAATTGTTCACAGTCACCGCAACACCATCAGGAATTAATAAGGCTCGTGCAAAATCTGCCTTGCCTTTTTCGATCTGTTTATCCCTGATGTAGTGACGCCCACGATAAGAGAGAATTTCTGCAAGCCAATAATCGCCTTTGGTATCCTCAATTTCCTTGAGTACAATATGCCCCTTCGTTTCCAACTTCATCAGTAGAATAGAGCAATCAGCAGCGCCTTGTTTGTTGTCAAAATTACCAACGCAGGAGCGATAGGCGACGTCATCTGTGAAGTAAAGCGCTAGTTCTTCCTTCGCGTAGAAAAAACCAAGTCCCATCAGCACTGCTATTTGCGGCACCAAGAGTCCGTTTGTAATAGCACGAGGAAAGCTGGTGAAGGCAGTGATATCAAGCAACAGCAAAACAACAATTGCAGCTGCAACAAGTGGTGCAATAAAGCCGAACTGTTCAAATAGAATGTAACCTGCGGCAGCAGAGCCGACGATATAAATCGTTCCGATTAAAACCCCTGCCAAGAACCTAAAAAAAGCTGCCATATAAGCAGCTTAGAGAGCGCAAAAGATTCGCTCAATGGGATTTTGATATTTTCGGAATTATTACACAGCCAAAGTACTGGCGAAAAGACCAAGGCCAATCACGATAAAGCCTAAAGTTGCAACGCTTCCAAGCAACCATTTTGCATCATTGATGCTTGTATCAACTTCATACTCAGTTTCTTGCGAAGGTGTATTAACGGACATAAAATTTCTCGTATTCATTATTAACTTACGTAGCGTAATGCTATGGTTAATTTTTACTTAACGTAATCTATTCGAGATGAAAAGGAAAAAATCAGAATTTTCGATACTTTTACAATCTTGTAGTTAATTTCCACAGGAAGTTAGGTACTAACTACTGAACTTTCCATTCTTCGGAAAACCTTTTGGTGCCACACGGCCAGCTTGCGCGCGTTCGCCAACGTATTCTGCAAGTTCTTCCAGGCTTCTGTTATGGGTTCTGTTTGCAGAATCTTCCCACGTCAAACCATCTGCCTTGTTAAAGACGCGCACATCCTTGATACCGCCGTCTTTGTATTTTTGCAGTCTTACGCCCTTGCCCCTACCCATTTCAGGAATGGTATCAATGGCAAAGATCAACAGCTTGCGATTATCGCCCACAACTGCAAGGCTATCGCCTGATGCAGGTGTACAAATTGCAGCTTCATCAGGCATTTTTACATTCAAGACCTGCTTGCCCTTGCGCGTATTAGCAACCACATCCGGTTCGGACACAACAAAACCATTGCCTGCTTTTGAAGCGATCAGCAGTTTGCGTTTTGTATCATGCTTAAAGGCTGCGATGATGTCGGTGTCATTATCCATATCAACCATCACACGTACAGGTTCACCATGGCCTCGACCACCTGGCAGCTTATCAGCACCAAGTGTGAAGAACTTGCCACCCGTAGTGAACAGGATAACCTTGTCCGTTGTCTCGGCATGGAAACAAGTCAGAAGCTTGTCGCCCTCTTTAAAGGCCAATGTTGAGAAATCTGCCACATGGCCTTTCATGGCACGTATCCAGCCTTTTTGCGAAAGCACCACCGTGACAGGCTCTTTTTCAATCATCGCTTCCTGAATTGCATCAAGATCATGCTCAGGCGCTACACCAAATTGTGTGCGCCTTGCACCCAGTTTTGTGTCCTTACCGAATTTCTTTTTAACTTCACCAATGTCATGCTTGAGCACGTTCCATTGCTGATCTTCTGATCCAAGCAGCGCTTCTATTTGTGCTTTTTCCTCGGAGAGTTTGTCATGCTCGGTTTTAATCTCAAACTCTTCCAGCTTCGCCAGTGAGCGCAAGCGCATGTTGAGAATGGATTCAGCTTGTAGGTCTGTTAGATTAAATGTCGCGATAAGTGATTTTTTTGGATCATCCTCAAAGCGGACGATGCGGATAACCTCATCGATATTGAGATAGGCGATTAACAAGCCACCCAGGATTTCCAACCTGCGATCAATTTGCCCTAATCGGAACTTTGAACGACGAACCAATACTTCGCGGCGGTGTTCCAACCATTCGCGTAGCACATCCCGCAAGGACATGACTTTTGGCACTTTGCCTTTTGAAAGCACATTCATATTGAGTGAAATACGGCTCTCAAGCTCAGTCAACTTGAACATCGACTCCATCAGGATTTCAGGATCCACCGCACGTGACTTCGGCTCGATAACAATGCGAATGTCTTCAGCAGACTCGTCCCTGATGTCCCCCAAGAGTGGCAGCTTGCGATTTAAAAGAAGTTCCGCGATTTTTTCAATCAGACGAGATTTTTGAACTTGATATGGAATTTCAGTTATGATGATTTGATAGCCACCACGTCCTGTTTCTTCTTTTTCCCAGTGCGCACGAACCCTAAAGCCACCACGACCTGTTTTATAGGCTTCGACGATGCTCTCTCTATCATCGACAATCACACCGCCTGTTGGAAAGTCTGGTCCTTGCACATATTCAACCAGTTTCTCAATGCCTGCATTGGGAAACTTGATGAGATGGATCGCAGCATCGCAGAGTTCGCTCGCGTTATGCGGTGGAATATTTGTCGCCATGCCCACGGCAATGCCTGCAGAACCATTTGCAAGCAGATTAGGAAATGCCCCCGGCAAAACAACCGGCTCTTTGTCTTCCTCGTTATATGTCAGACGAAAATCTACTGCATCTTCATCAATACCTTCGAGAAGATAACTTGCAACTTCAGTCATGCGCGCTTCGGTATAACGATAGGCAGCGGCATTATCACCATCGACGTTACCAAAGTTACCCTGACCATCGATCAGAGGATAACGTTGCGCAAAATCCTGCGCCAATCGCACTAGCGCATCATAGACCGCCTGATCTCCATGCGGGTGAAACTTACCGATTACATCACCAACGATACGCGCACACTTTTTAAATCCCGTGTTCGGGTCAAGCTTGAGTATGCGCATCGCATGGAGGATGCGTCTGTGCACAGGCTTAAGTCCGTCACGCACGTCTGGTAGTGCGCGCCCCATAATCGTAGAAAGTGCATAGGCTAAATAGCGCTCTTCAAGCGCTGACTTCAGATCAACACTTTCGATGTCATTGCCATCGTCATCACTCGGTGGAATCAGGTCTTTTCCCATGCTTATGGGTTAGCGAAACTGTTGATTCGAGGCAAGGATAATCAAGCAAAATAAGGATTTCACACACAGTGTGACGAACTACACATAAATGTGAACGGTAAAAAACTAATTTCATTTCAGGGCATAGGAAAAACTACACAGGAGGATGGGATGTTAAATATTCTACTTGAAATGTCAGTATATGAATTAGTGGGCTTCATGGGCGTTGCTTTTTATCTTGGTTCTTATGCGGCCTTACAGCTTCAGTTGTTGGATTGCAAAGGCATGATTTATCCGCTTTATAATTTTCTGGCCGCAAGCTGTGTGCTCTTCTCCTTGAGCGAAAGCTTCAACATGTCTTCAGCCATCATTCAAATATCCTGGATTGCAATCAGCACGGTTGGCATTGCACGTTTGTTGATCAAACGGTTGAACGGTAATCAAATGAATGCGTTTGACGATTTACCAACTCAATAATCGAAAACCTGGCTCACCAGCCACCGCCGCCACCGCCGCCTCCACCGCCGCCGGAGAACCCGCCGCCACCAGAAAACCCGGATGAAGAAGATTTTGGAGCGGGCATTGCATTAGAAAAACCATCTTGCATGGAGGAGGTGAAATCATCCATTGAACTTGATAAGTCATCGCTGTTGAAATCTCTGCCACGGTACCAATTTGGACTATAACTTGCAGCAACAGCACCTGCTGCAACAGCTGCAGCAAGCCAGGTTTGAAAACTCTTTGACCATGGTTTTTCAACACCAAGCGCCACCGCATACGGCAAAAGCTCTTCATAATGTGCGGTGGAAAAATCTGGCGCGTCCTTCATGTTCATGCGATCTTTTTCTGCCAAGGTGAGATAGGTTTTAAGCCCTTCTATCTCATCCATCTTCTGGCGACCCAGTTGGGTTGGCGCGCCGAGCAGGAAGAAGAAAAGAACATTAAGTACAATAATGCCCACTACGGTAACGATCGGCCAAACATCCAGAGACGGGCTTAAGAAAAAGCCTGCAAGTGCGGTCAACAAGCCGGATCCAAAACCGAAGATCATAAAGCCCATGACAATTAGGTTGATGATTTTAGCCATGAGATTTCTTGCAGTAAGAGCATTTTTTGCAAAACCAAAAATAAAGATCGATATGAAAAGCGTGAAAATACCGCCTACGAAAACGAACGCCATAACTTCTTCGCTGATGGTCGAGACCGTAAACACTATCAACAAGGTAATCAGTGAAAAGAAAACGCCTAGTGCTACCCATAAAAAGTTATGTTGGTAAAACTTGCCGCGATGCTCCCCTTCCATTGCGGATGCGAAATTTCGTTGCAGTGATTTGACTTTGGAACCATTGCTCTTTGAGATTGAAAACACGCCATTATTTGCAGATTTTACATGCGATAAGAGGGAAGCCTCTCCTATGGGTAGTTTTCCTTCGTAAGTATTATTCGTAGGCGTTATATGAAGGTTCTTTGTTTTCTTTTCCAAAGTAACAAGACCTTTAACGGCAAGATTTAAGAGCCCAGAAGAAATCGCATCAAAGCCTTTTCCAGCCAGTCCCTTTTTGTCGATGTAATTGACCAACGCGGGTGATAGGTCTTGTGGCACATCCCATCGTGGTACAATAACACCTTTGGGTAGGTCTCGCCCGACACGCCACCAAGCAAGAAAATAATAGAGGCTTACAACGATGAGGCCCAAAATTCCCATAACCATGGAGCTATTATCCTGCCACCACCACTTATTAATCTGCGCTTCACTTGGTGGATCAATTACGCCTTTATCTACTTTGGCCAAAACCGTCATGCCTTCGCGGGCTTTTAACGTTCTTGTATTGCGATATTTGATGACACGTTTGCCTGCAATCTTACCTATGGTGGCATCCTTGCCCTTTGCGCCTTGTCGACCTGTAAAGACGTCCCAATCCGTTGCAGCAGCGCCCTCGGGCAAAACAATTTGCGCCAGAACCGTTTCTATCGGGAAGTCCCAAAAGTTGCCCGTAGCATTCCAATAAACCTCATCATGGTTTTCGAAATACCGCATTTGGCCATCGGTTTTATAAGTGATTGTGTAAGTGTAAATTCCCTTGGGAAGGAAATAATCCTTGCGGCCAATATAGATTCTAATGCCGTCTTTGATTTTTTCTATGCGGGTGTTTTCTTCTTTATCATCACGCTTGACTGAGATCAGATCAAAACCAACCTTACGCTTTTTGCCATTTGCATCTTCGTTATAAAGTGGAAAATCGCGGTAAATACCGCGTCTGATTTTGCGTCCCTCGGCTTTAACAACAATTGTTTCAGTAACCGTAAAGCTACCATCTTTCGCCACCTGAACCAGACTATCAAAACGCTTGATAACCTCCGCAGCCGTTGCTCCTGATATCGTAACAGCGAAAAAAAACACTGCACTTACAAAGGTTAAGCACAGTGTTTTGAGGAAATGATTCATTTGATTAATTCCCAAAGTCCACTTCTGGCACTGCGCGGTCCGCATCATTTTCAATTTCAAAATAATCAGCCTGTTCAAACTTGAAGGTGTTGGCGACCAGATTTGAAGGAAAGCTTTCGACCTTCACGTTTAGATCACGTGCCGCGCCATTATAATAACGCCTCGCCATTTGAATTTCAGTTTCCATTTTGTCCAGCGATTGTTGCAGGTCGCGAAAGTTTTCATTTGCTTTCAGATCAGGGTAGGCTTCTGCTACCGCAAAGAGTTTGCCCAAAGCCTGGCTCAACATGCCTTCCGCAACTGCTCTTCCCGCAACATCACCAGCTGGCACGCCTTGAGCACGGGTGCGCATTTCTGTCACTTCAGCCAGCGTGTCTTTTTCGTGAGACGCATAGCCTTTAACCGTTTCTAGCAAGTTGGGAATAAGATCGGCACGGCGTTTGAGTTGTACATCAATCCCGCTCCAGGCTTCGCGTACCATTTGGCGCGCCTTGACCAGACCGTTATATATAACGACCGCATAAGCTGCGATTGCCAGTAAAATACCGATTGCAATATAATCCATGATTCATCTCCCACACTATTCAATCGTGAGAATAGGCAGGATATTGATTCGGAACAAGTCGTCAGAAAAGAATGACTATCCGAAGCTCACACCGAGTGGGTGGTCTTCATTCAGTGGGTCAACGCCGGAAACGAGCTTGAGGATAAGCCTGCCTGCACTGTTATCACTGGTGGCATCTGAAATAAGTTTCTGCGCACTCATCCAGTCCGTCCAGCTTTCCATGCTCACGGCTTCGTTCATTCTTTTAAAAGACATTGCCCAGCGTGAAAAACTACGTTCCTGGATTTGTCCTGAATGGAACA
>CALFBU010000222.1 GCA_937951455.1 uncultured Rhizobiaceae group bacterium | reverse complement strand
GAAAGCAAGGGCTTTAAAAGCGTAGCTGGGGAAGGCTTTCAGGCTCCGGGTGTTGTGGTGTCATTCACAGACGATCCTGCCCTACAAAACGTCAGCAAGTTCGCCGCCAACGGCTTGCAGATCGCAGCGGGTGTTCCCCTGATGTGTGATGAAGGTGAAGACTACAAGTCTTTCCGGATTGGTCTTTTTGGGCTGGATAAACTTAAGGACGTTGACGGTGCGGTAGAACGTTTTGCAGATGCTCTTGAGAAAGTCGTTGCTGAGTAATTTTGGTAATCAACGATATATCAAGCAAGACAAAATAGTGTAATGCAGAAAATAACAAAGCAAGGTACTCACCTTGCTTTGTTAAGAAAAAAATCGTTCAGAATATGAGTTGTCAATTCTACTATTTGTTTGAAACGGTAAAGTTAAACAGATTTGGTTTTACCGTTTCAATTGTCGTCATGGCGAGCTTTTGATCCGCTGCAAGTTGCCTGGACAAGTCTGTCTCAACAGTTTGAATGTTATCTGGCGACGGTACTCTGACGATATCTCTTGTAATCTCTGTTGTAAGCTCTGGCTTAGGTGGTGAGCCAGCAATCTGAAATTCGCCATTAGGCGCATCACCAAGAATAATACCTTCAGCAGGAGCAAGCTCAACGACTTCTGGAGCTTTTGGAAGCGGTTCAATCACTCTTGGTGGCTTATCCCCTTGAAAAGATTGTCCCTTCGTAAGTTCAGGTTTGTCAGCTAATTGATTTTTCACTTGTGATACCACATTGTTGAATTGGGTCTCACCTGCAGATGAAATTTTAATAGAAATTCCATCTTTTATATTGTTGAATTGAAAACTAAAATTTTTACCCGATACCGTGATCATCTTAACGCTCCATGTAGAAGTGCAACTTTTTTTGTTACACTTTCATAGGCCAAGCCAATATTGGGATATAATGCGCAGATATAGCGCTTATTGCTTACGTAGTATGCAAAGCTTTCTCAAATCGGTATCTTGTTTTAAAAATCACTCCGGCTTTTGATAGCCGCAGACAGCGTTCCTTCATCCAAATAATCCAGCTCTCCACCCACTGGCACGCCGTGCGCAAGGCGGGTGATTTTGACATCAAGGCCTTCCAGTCTGTCAGTAATATAGTGAGCGGTTGTTTGACCTTCTACGGTCGCGTTTACGGCCAGAATGACTTCGCGCTGTTTTGGGTCTTCGCTTGAATATTGGACGAGCGGTTGTGAAACACGGTTTATGAGTTCATCAATGGTCAAATCTTCCGGACCAATACCGTCGAGCGGAGAGAGCGTTCCACCGAGAACGTGGTAAAGACAGTTCACTGCCTGTGCACGTTCCAGCGCCCAAAGATCTGCCACGTCTTCAACCACGACGATGGTTGAAACGTCTCGCCTTACATCCGTGCAGATGGTGCATGGATTAGCCGTATCGACATTACCGCATTCGTCGCATTCGCTCACCTTTTCCGCAGCATCCGCTGCCGCATTGGCAAGGGGTCGCAGTATTTGATCTTTTTTCTTAATCAAATGCAGTGCGGCACGTCGCGCAGAGCGCGGCCCCAGGCCTGGCAATTTCGCCAGTATCTGGATGAGCGTTTCAATTTCTGGCCCTGTGACGCGGTTGGATGGCATTGCTTAGAACGGCAGTTTCATGCCAGGAGGGATTGGAAGACCCGCCGTTAGTTCTTGCGTTTTCTCAGCCTTGGTAGCATCCAATTTGGCTTTTGCATCGTTATGTGCAGCCATCACCAGATCTTCGATGATGTCCATTTCATCTTCTTTCAGCAGGCTTGGATCTATCATCAGAGAGGCCATTTCTGCATTGCCGTTCATGGTGACCTTGACCAGTCCACCGCCTGAAAAACCCTCAACTTCCATGGCGGCCAATTCCGCCTGCATGTTTTCCATCTTGGATTGCATTTCTTTTGCCTGTTTCATCAGGCTCATGATATCTTTCATGTGTTTAATTCCTTGTCCAATTCTAACATTTGCATAAGGCAAAAGTGCGTTTAATCTTTGTACTTATATGTGCGTTTTGAATAGAGATTCAAATGACATTATTCAAAGAACTCACCGAGCTCATCATCGTCTTTTTCTGGCGGCGCCTCGGGTAAGGCTTCTTCCTCACGCACGCGAATGTCAATAATTCTTGCACCCGGGAACTGTGCCATAATCGCCTCCACAGCAGGATCCGCTTTGGCATCATCCATACGCGCTTCATTTTCAGAGGCTTCTTGTTCAGCCAGCGTTGGGTGGCCTTGTTCCTTGCTGATCGAAAGTACCCAGCGCTTTCCGGTCCACTCTTCAAGACGTTTGCCGAGCGTGCCCAAAAAATCCCTGGGTGCATTTTCAACGAGATTCATTTCCATGCGACCATCGACAAATAATACCAAACGTACGTGGCGCTTGATCATTGTTTTCAAGGCGAGATCGCGCTTGTCTTCAACCAGGAAAATAAGTTCATCAAATGAATTGAGCGTTTTAAAATTGGTTGGCGTCTCTACGCTTGTTTCCTGAACCTGCAGCATTGGCTCAGGCTTTTTCATCGCTAAAACATTACTGCCGCCAGCATCTGCACCCATGGTTGGTTGAGCGGGTGATTGCGTCGATGGCTGAATTGCAGATGTGCTGCTTGCTTCAGCACTTGGCGTTGTATTGGAAGACGATGCAGGCGCAAGCGCCGGCCTTCTCTCTGAACTGCCTTCAGATTGCATTTCTTTCAGGAGTTCATCTGGGGTTGGTAGGCTTGAGGCATGTGCCATTCGTACCAGAACCATTTCTGCAGCCGCCAAGGGACGCTCGGACGTTGAAACTTCGCCCAAGCCTTTCAAGAGTAATTGCCAAGCACGGCCCAGAATGCGAACAGACAGTCTTTCTGAAAATTCCTTGCCTCGCGTCTTTTCGATCTCGGTAAGCGAACCGTCGTTGGCAGTATCAGGGACATATTTAAGTCGTGTTACCAGATGGATAAAATCAGCCAGATCCGTCAAAACCAGCTCCGGTTCTGCGCCCGTATCATATTGTGATTTTAACTCACCAAGCGCGGAAGCAATGTCGCCCTTCATGATGTATTCGAAGAGATCCACAATGCGGGCGCGGTCTGACAGTCCCAGCATATCACGCATGGTCTCAGCGGTAATCCCGTCACCGCCATCACCCGCACCATGGGCTATGGCCTGATCCAGCATGGAAAGCGCATCACGCACCGAGCCGTCTGCAGCACGTGCAACCATGGCCAGCGCATCGGTTTCCGCTTTGACATTTTCCAATTCAC
>CALFBU010000221.1 GCA_937951455.1 uncultured Rhizobiaceae group bacterium | reverse complement strand
CGCAAAAATGTCAGCATAAGCGCGCTTTTTTTCTTGCGGATCACCAATGGCAATCCCGAGCCAAAGCGCTGCCATGACACATAGATTAATCGCAAACGCAGGCACTACCGCATCAGGCCCCGGCATGCGCATCAAGATACCTACAGCAACCCCAAACGACATACCATACCAAGCGTTCAACATCATGTTAAACGTGAGCTTCGGACGTTCTGCCATTAACCCAAACCTCCTGCCAAGGCATTAAGGACACTCGACGCCATCGCAGAACCGCCGCGTCTTCCGTGAACGGTGACGAAATCCAAATCTGAAGTATTTCCGCTAAGCGCCTGTTTTGACTCAACAGCTCCAATGAAACCCACTGGAATTCCGACTACCAGAGCAGGCTTCGGCGTACCTTCTTCGATGCGCTCCAGTAATCTAAATAAGGCGGTAGGTGCATTACCGATAACAACGATGGCTCCCTCAAGAGTATCCCAAAAATCAACTGAAGCAGCAGAGCGCGTATTGCCTATTGCCTTCGCATGGCTTGGTACACGCTCATCATTTAAACTGCATATCAGTTTGTTTTCCGCAGGCAGCAGGCGTTCAATAATACCAGCCTTGACCATTTCTACATCGGTATAAATTGGGCAACCAGACAATAACGCAGCCTTGCCATTTTTTATGGCGTTTTCGGAAAATTCCAAATCATCAATGACATCAATCATGCCGCAGGAATGAATAAGCCGCGTAGCAACAGGGCGCATATCGCAAGGCAAATCACCTAGCCCAGCTTCATGCTCAACCGTCGCAAAAGACTGGCGATAAATCTCTGCGGGGTCTTTGATATAATCGGCAACGCTCATTTGCGTAGCCTAGCTTTTCTTCATGCTGTTTGGCCCGTGTGGGTGATCTGCATGCGGGTAAGGATGGTGGTGATGACCGTGATCATGTTTGTGATCGTGCGAGTGGTCATGCCCGTGTTCGTGGTCATGATCGTGTGAATGATCATGGGTATGAAGTGGCGTCCATGGCAGGTCGTGTTTCTTGCAAAAATCTTCATCACGGCATGACGCATCGCAATCACCTTTGCACGGACAATTCTCCAAGCCACCGCCGATGCCCTCAACATGGTGGTGATGACTTTCCTGAGCCAGACCGACTTGATCTTCGAAGCCCAAAACCTGATCACGATACTTGCACATTTGGCAATTCATAACCGCCGTGCCTTCAACAATCTCGTTAACGCGGTCGCGGAACGTTTGGATCACCAACGGGTGATCGTTTAGATAACCTGCCTTGACAAACTCAATATCAGGATGACGCTCGGCAACTTGATCGGTGTATGAATAAATACGCTTAATCAAAACACCGGTGAACAAGAAATACGGAAAAACAATAATGCGTTTGTAGCCTAGCTTTGCTGCATGTTCGAGCCCAGGCTCTACAAGCGGAAAGGTAACCCCTGAATAACAGGTCTCACCCCAACCAAAGCCCATGCCTTCCCAGACCATGCGCATCACTTTGGAAACGTTGGAATTGGCGTCTGGATCAGATGAACCACGGCCGACAACCATCAACAAAGTCTCTTCTGGTGCCACATCCGTATCACATGCATCAATGGCTTCCTGAATACGTGCAGCAGCTGCACGGATCATTTTCAGATCAACGCCAAGCTCACGGCCATATTCAACAGACATACCTGGGTTTTGCGCAGCATAGGTATTCAAAACAGATGGAATGTCATTCTTGGCGTGTCCTGCTGCAAACAGCATACCTGGAACTGCCAAAACTTTAGTCACGCCTTGGTCACGCAAGCTATCAAGCCCCGCATGAATAACAGGATTACAAAACTCCAGATACCCATATTCAACAGGTGTTGTTGGAAACAGCTCTTTCAAGCCTTTCGCAACTTTGGAGAATTCTTTTGCAGCGTTTTGATTGCGACTGCCATGGCCACAAACCATAATTCCAAGTTTTTCAGCCATACTGATTATCCTTCAACAGGCGTTTCTTCACCCAGTTCATTCTCGTCTTCATTCTCATCTTCATCAGAAACCTGATCTGTAAGTTTTCCAATGGCTGCAGCCAAGGCACCGGCGACAATCACTGCCCCCAGCCCGACCCAATGCGCATGTCCGGCCAATTCACCCACATGCCCCAAATGTGCATAGGCAGGTGACGAAAGAACAAACCCTGTCAGCAATACAAAAAGTCTCAGCATGAAAACTCCATTATTTTAAAATCACTGCATAAATTTGGGAAAAGAAAGAATGGATCACAAACTTTCATAAAGTTTGTATCAATCGTGATGATTACTGTTTTAGTTCCCTATTTGGGTCAACTGCACCAGCATCTTTCTCAGCCTATAATTCAGGCATCATCTATTTAAGAGACCATAAGACCTACAAACAATTGGGTCAAACGTTTTACCGTCTCGTTCAACACAAATTGCGACAAATGGAAAGCTTTTATTCTTCGCGTAACTTGGCAATTTCTTCTGCGGTTAAACCAAGAAGTGCTGATGTTTTTCGAATGAGCTCAGCTTCTTCGGCGTGCACTTCGTTATCAGACTTGGCAATTGACAGCATGTGTATAAGAAGCGTCTTCTTGCGCTCCCATTCCATGCCTTCAAACATGGCAACAGCATCATCAATACTTGTTTCGTAACCAAAATCTTGAAGATATTCGACCACTTTTGGAACATCCTCTTCTGGGATATCAAAGGCAATCTTACAAATGCGTTTGAAGTTTTCCAGCTCTTCAGGTTTCAAGGAACCGTCTGCAAACATCATTCGCACTAGCAAAATCAATTCACTGGTGAGCTGCAAATCTTCTGCTACCTTACGAACGGATTTATCCGTATCAACCCAGTTCTTAATCTTATCAATCACATTCATAATGCACTCCGCTTATTTGTAGCGGCTCCCCCAATATAAACCATTTGTTATCAATACCAGATTATTACTAGTTGAGTAGTGTTTTTTATGTCTGGGCAATTTTGATTAGGGGCTCTTTTTAAAATGGGTAATGAAAACAAATTCAACATCGACATCAAGGCTTTAGCCAATAATGAGAAAGCAATAGAAATACTATTGAACGACTATGCAAGATTGCACGAAACCCTTGCAGACCGCCAATCTGATCCAAAAAATGATACCGATTTAATCAGAGAAATCCTGAATTCTTCTGAAAATGCAATTTTAGTAACAAAAAACCTTGACGAAATAATTGGCTGTAACGATCAATTTTTAAAACTTTTCACCCTTTCTGAGAAAATTCAGAATAGCGCATCTGGCTTCGACGCCGCATTAGAATGGATGTATGAAGCTAAATGTTTTGAAATGCTGACTGAACAAGACATTGATCAAGATACATTTCTTGAAGCCGCTCACAAAATAGTACACCTCGCTAAACAAGCACCGCAAACACTGAAGATGGCCGATGGCAAAAGCCTGAAATATACTATCCGCCAAGTTTCAGATGAAACATGTGTTCACAGCTACGTCTACATCACAAAAGAAGCAGAAAGCGAAGAAGAGCTACAACGCGGGGACCAGACCAAATCAATCAACCAAGGTGAATATGAAACCGACCATAGCCAAATTTACGATGCTCTTGAAGTTTTGGATGACGGATTTGTTCTCTATGACAAGGATGACAAACTTGTCACTTGCAACAGCGCATTTAGAAAGCAATTTGGTGTTATTGGAGATCAAATAAAGGCCGGTGAAACCTACGAAGCCTTAACCTACAAGGTGGCGCACTCAGGAATTGTGCCTGATATCGAAGGCAAGGAAGATGAATTTGTTCAAAAACTTGTAGAACAGAGAAAGACCGAAGAAGGCATAGAAAAAACATTCCAGACCCATGATGGGCAGTGGATTCGCCAACGCGACAAGAGAAGCTCTTCAGGAGATCTGGTTGGTCTTAGGACAAATGTCACCGAGCTAAAGCATCGTGAAGAAGAGCTAGCAAAAGCATCACGTCTTTTCGAAGATACAACAGAAAATATGGTTCAGGGCATTGCAGTTTTTGAGAACCATTCTTTGCAATTTTACAATGCAAGACTTCTGGACTTATTAAACGTATCATCTGATGACGTTCAATTAGGCTTTACTTTCGAAGAATTCATTGATGCCTTAAAAAACAAAGGGCACTACGACAACAATGATGAACTTGTGCAACGTAACATCGATATGATGTTAAGTGGCAAAGTTCATACAGTTGAACGCAAAACGCATTATAATACCCATCTCAAGGTTGACGTTGTACCAAGGGGTGAGGGCGATATAATCCTAACCTATACTGATATCACAGACATAAAAAAACGTGAAGAAGAACTTGAGTTTGAACGCTCCGAGCATGAAACGACGTACTTAAGGCAAAACAAAATAGCCAGCGCACTTGCCCAAGGCATCATCATGTTTGAAAAAGAGAAAGTTGTCTTTTTCAATCAGCAAGCATTGGATACTCTCGAACTATCTGAAGATATCTTGTTTGAAGAACAGACTTTTGAAGGTTTTCTTGCAGCCCAAGTTGCCGATGGACATTTTGGAACACAAGAAGAGGGTCAGGAGTTTGCTAACCAGCATATGAATATTGTCTCGATTGGCATTCCTTATCAATTGGAACGGTATACAAAAAGCGGCAGAACAATTCGTGTAGATGGTGTTCCTAGCAAACAAGACAACAGTTTGGTTCTTACATTCACGGATGTAACCAATTCCAAAGAACGTGAATTGGAACTGAAAGAAGCAAAAGAAGAAGCTGAAAAGGCTTCAGAAATCCAGGCTGCATCTGCAAATGCAATGTTACAAGGACTTCTTTTCTTCAACAATAATGTATTACAGTACTATAACCCAAAATTCTTGGAATTGGTTGGTGCTGACGAAGATGAAATTCGTAAAGGCATGACAACCGACGAAGTACTTAATGTACAGATTGAGAAAGGTGTTTTTGCTAATAATCAGTCCCTGGTTGAATATAAAAATGAAATTAAGCGTAATTTTTCTGAATTAAATTCATATTCTCTTGAACGCGTTATGAAGAACGGGAAAACTCTAAAGGTTGATGCAGTTATTTCAGATAATGACGATCTCGTAGTTACATACAGCGACATCACTGAAGTAAAAAAACATGAAGCTGAATTAAAAGAAACAATGCAAATGGCTGAATCGGCTGAAAGAGCAAAATCAGAATTTTTAGCCAATATGTCTCATGAAATCAGAACACCGATGAACGGTGTGATGGGCATGGCGGAACTTCTGGCTTCTACAGAACTTGATGCAAAACAAAAGATGTTTACCGATGTGATCGTTAAATCAGGCGCGTCTCTACTCACCATTATCAATGACATTCTTGACTTCTCCAAGATTGACGCCGGTCAAATGGAACTTGACCCGGCACCATTCAACTTAAGAGAAGCAATTGAAGATGTGGCAACACTTGTATCCTCAAAGGTTGCAGAAAAAGACCTCGAGCTTATTGTTCGTGTTGACCCTGCTCTGCCTAAAACAATGGTTGGTGATGTTGGACGGATCAGACAGATTATTACGAACCTTCTGGGTAATGCAGTCAAGTTTACAGAAAAAGGACATGTCTTTGTAAATATTGAAGGCGAAGTTAGTAAAAATGACGATGAAGCTGTTGCAGGGCTTAAATTCTCAATCGAAGATACTGGCATTGGCATTCCTGAAGAAAAATGCGCTCAGGTTTTCCAGAAATTCAGTCAGGTTGACACATCAGCCACACGCAAACATGAGGGAACAGGCCTTGGTCTTTCGATCTCTTCATCCTTGGTAAAACTGATGGGCGGTGACATTGGTGTCGAAAGTGAAGTTGGTAAAGGATCCACATTCTGGTTTACAACTGACCTACCAGTTTACCCCGACGAAGACATCAAGCAGGCTATTCCTGGAGATATGACAGGTGCCCGTGTACTTGTAATTGATGATAACGCAGTAAACCGTTCTATCCTTGCTGAACAGATGGCAGCGTGGAACTTTGATGGCGCTTCTACCAGCACTGGCGCGCAAGGTTTGGAAGTTATGCGTAACGCTATTGCAAATGGCATGTCACTTGATCTCGTGATTTTGGATTATCAAATGCCAGAAATGAGCGGTGCGGAAGTCTTAGAGACCATGCGCAAGGACGATGCTCTAAAAGACATCCCAGTCGTAATGTTGACTTCGGTAGATAGTTCGCAAACCAACCAACGTCTTTCTCAGTTGGGTGCAGAAGCAAACCTGACAAAGCCAACACGCTCCTCAATGCTGCTGGAAACAATCCTGCAAGTCATAGCGAACAAGCGGGCAGATGTTAAAACACGTAGCATCAGTAATCTGACAGCCAAACCAACAGCCGAAACAATCAACATCGAGCTGCCTAAAGAACAGACCGCTCAAGTGGTCAAAAAAGCCAGCGAAGGCTTGGATATTCTGGTTGCAGAAGATAATGAAGTTAATCAAATCGTATTCCGTCAAATTCTTGAGGAAACAAATCTCAACTTCGAGATTGTCGATAATGGTCGCCTTGCCCTTGCAGCTTACAAGGCACAAAAGCCAAGGCTTATTCTTATGGATGTATCCATGCCTGAAATGAATGGCAAGGAAGCAACGAGCGCCATTCGCAAATATGAGCGTGAAAAGAATCTAGAGCGTACGCCGATTGTTGGTGTGACAGCACACGCTCTTAAAGGTGATATGGAGTCCTGTATCGACGCTGGTATGGATGACTATTTATCCAAGCCCGTTTCGCCGAACAAATTAAGCCTGAAAATAGAACAATGGCTGAAAATCAATTTGGGAAATGCAATCACTGGTTAAAGCCAACCTGGTAATGACTATAAAAGCCAAGGTCTCGTCCTTGGCTTTTTTGTATGTGCTTCTCAAACAACCAGATTGGCGAGAATTTCATTATCCGTAATATCTTGCCAGCGCATGCCCATCTTGTCCATTTTTGAGGTTAAAACATTAAAATTATCTGGCTTTGAGGTTTCAAGACCGATCAAAACAGACCCAAAATTACGGGCAGATTTTTTCAGATATTCAAAACGCGCAATATCATCTTCTGGCCCAAGCGTCATAAGAAACTCTTTGAGCGCACCAGGGCGTTGAGGGAATTGCAGGATATAATATTTCTTGAGACCAGAGAACTTTAACGCCCTCTCTTTCACCTCAGGCAATCGCTCAAAATCAAAATTGCCCCCTGACGCAATGCAGATGATGTTTTTCTGACGCAACGCTTCCCTGTCAAAATCTTTAAGCGCATCAATAGCCAGTGCACCTGCTGGTTCAAGCACAATGCCTTCTACATTTAGAAGTTCAGACATGGTGGCACACACACGGTCGGTAGGGATTAAATGAACCTGCTCAACCTTGAACTGCTTTAATTGCTCAAAATTATGCTCACCAATTTGCGCAACCGCAGCCCCATCCACAAAATTATCAACTTGGCCAAGCGTGATGCGATCACTTTTCTCAAGCGATGTTTTCAAGCTGGGAGCAAGGTCAGGCTCCACAAATGTAAAATCACACTTTACATTCATGCCTTGCAAATACTTGGTCATCCCGGAAGACAGACCTCCTCCACCTACCGGCATGATAATATGGTCAAGCGTTTCATCATCAGGAAACTGTTCAAGGATTTCCTTGGCAACTGTCGCCTGCCCCATCATGATACGAGGATGGTCAAACGGAGGCACCATCTGCCCGCCCACTTCCTCGCAATAGTGTTTGGCAGCTGCGTTGGCTGCATCAAATCCATCCCCAACGAGACGAATTTCAATATAAGGCGCACCAAATGCCGACGTCTTCATGACCTTCTGCTGCGGCGTAGTCTGAGGCATGAAGACAACACCCTTGCATTTAAAATTACGACAAGCATGTGCAAAACCTTGCGCGTGATTGCCAGCAGAGGCACAGATGAAATTCTTCTGCTCGGGCGCCCCATCCAAGGCCTGCGTGATAAACGAATAAGCACCACGAATTTTATAACTGCGAACCGGAGACAAATCCTCCCGCTTCAACCAAATGTTGGCATTATACAAATCAGACAAATACTGATTACGCTGCAAAGGGGTAGGTTCGAGCACGTCGCTTAGACGTTGGTGAACTGCATTTACGGAATGGATGAAATCCTCGGACATAACGCCTAAAACTCAATCCCAACCTGAGCCTTTACGCCAGATCTAAACGGATGTTTTACCATTTCCATTTCTGTTACCAGATCAGCAAAATCAATCAGTTCTTCTTTGGCGTTACGGCCGGTAATGATGACATGTTTCATTTCAGGCTTATTCTTGAGCGTTTCGATGATGTCATTGACGTCCAGATAATCATAGCGCAATACGATGTTAAGTTCATCGCATAGAACCATATGGATATCAGGGTCCATAATCATGGCTTTGGCTTTTTCCCAAGCTTGGCCCGCTGCTTCAATATCTCTGGCGCGGTCTTGTGTTTCCCACGTAAAGCCCTCGCCCATGGTTGCCATTTCAACTTGTGCGCCGAGTTTTTCCAAAATCACACGCTCACCCGTTCCCCATTTGCCTTTGACAAATTGAACCACGCCAACGCGCATGTCGTTGCCAAGCGCACGGAAAATCATGCCAAAAGCCGCAGTGGATTTCCCCTTGCCCTTGCCAGTGTGAACTATGGTGAGGCCTTTCTCGATAGTCTTTGTTGCAATAATTTTGTCACGCGCAGCCTTCTTCTTTTTCATCTTGTCCGCATGACGCGCGTTTAATTCTTCTTCGGTCATATTCTTTAGGCGATCTGATTTTTCAGCCATTTTATTCCTCTTGGTTTTCTTTCGGCAGGCCATCATTCACATGAAGCCAGGATAATTTTTCATCCCAATGATAATGAGACTCTGGTTTGAAGTTTTCAGGATTGTCCAGCGTAACGGCGTAAAGGTCAATCTCTCCTGCACGAGAAGCGTGCATATAATACATGAGCGTCCCGCAGTTTTTACAAAATCCACGCTCAACATCTTTGGAAGGCGAATAAGTTTGAAGCGCATCACCTACAAACATCATATTTTTCTCATAGACACAAAAGAAACTGGTCATCGGCGATGATGTTTGACGTCGGCAACTCTCACAATGACAATGCCCAGCCCATAAAACCTCGCCCTTAACAGAGTAGCGAACCGAGCCACACATACATCCACCATCAGCTATGATTTGATTCATGAAATTCTGCCCGCCAATTCTTCCAATTGAAACTTGGCTGAATTGGAACGCGGTGTCCATAGACCACGTTCTTCCGCCTCCAGAAAACGCTCTGCCATTTCTTTCAAGGCTTCAGGGTTTTTCTCTTTCAAAAACGCAAGCACATCTTCATCAACCAGATAAGCATTGTGCAAGAGTTCAAAATGATGGTTGCGCACTGCACCAGTCGTTGCAGAGAAGGCAAACATATAGTCAAGCGTTGCCGCCATCTCAAACGCACCCTTGTAGCCATGGCGCATCACGCCTTCTATCCATTTGGGGTTCGCGGCACGCGCACGAACGACACGCGCGATTTCTTCTTCAAGCGCGCGTACAACGGGTTTTTCAGGTCGTGAGTGGTCATTATGATAAATGGCGGGGCGCTCGCCAGAGGCCCGCTCTACGGCAGCTGTCATACCGCCTTCGAACTGATAGTAATCATCCGAATCGAGCAAATCATGTTCGCGATTATCCTGATTGTGAATAACAGCTTCTACGCCAGCCAAACGTTTTGAGAAGCCTTCACGATCTTCCTGCCCTTCTTCCTTTTGCCCATATGCATAAGAGCCCCAAGCCATATAGGCATTGGCAAGGTCATCGCGTTTGTCCCAACCTTTTTCATCTATCAGCGCCTGTAAGCCGGCACCATATGCGCCGGGCTTGGACCCAAAAATACGGAAGCCTGCTTTTCGCGTTGCTTCATCAAACGAAAGCCCTTCATCAAGGAACTTAGCCTGCTCATCCCCCATACGCTTTGCAATCGGATTTTCCTTTGGTTCTTCTTGCAAAGAACCAATTGCCCGAACTGCTTTGTCAAAAAGCTCAATTTGCGCAGGAAACGCATCACGGAAAAAGCCGGAAATGCGAAGCGTTACATCTACTCGTGGGCGGCCAAGTTCAGCCAAGGTAATCACTTCAAAGCCGGTAACACGGCGAGAGGCCATATC
>CALFBU010000220.1 GCA_937951455.1 uncultured Rhizobiaceae group bacterium | reverse complement strand
GGCGCTCTTTGTCATATTCTGCTTCCAGTTTATCAGCTGCCGCCTGAGCTTCTGCTTCAAGATCGTCGCTTACTTCGACCGGATCAGCACGACGCCATTCTTCCAGATAATCATCTGTTTCTGCCGCACCTGTTCGCATGGCGCACATGTCTATGGCTTCTGTAAAGCGCAGGGATAACTCGCGTTTGGCCACATTTCTTCGGCCTGCTTTTACAATCACCTGTGCTGGAATATCGCGCCAATATACGATTTGAAGTTGTGCCATGAAATTTCCTTTGGAATCTCTATAAATCCCTCAATAACATCACCAACCATGTTTGATAGCCAAGGTTTTCGATGCATTAACCGCGACGCCCTTTATATGAAAAGCGGCGGTGAGGTTTTGCATGTAATGATTTTAGATATATAGTTATCCGCGAAGGTTTTGTTTAGTCTTTTTTTGCTGTATAGAATGCTTCAAGTTTTCGAGTTATTTGGTAGTTTGCATGGTTAGCGCTCGTCGTTTTTTCTCTTCAAAATCGGTCATGCAAGTCTTCGTGTTTCTATGCCTGATATTTCTTGCTGCCTGTGCTTCTCGTCCAGATGAAGGTGAGGCCATTCGTACTGTTTTGCCGATTGAAGCGGTCGATCCTGCAAGTCCTACGGAAAGTCCTGTTCAACGTCTGCGCGATAGTGATCATACCGTTTTGGCACTTTCGGCTGGAGGGGCTGATGGCGCCTTTGGAGCCGGTGTTTTGGCCGGTTGGACTGCAAGTGGTAACCGCCCTAAGTTTGATGTTGTTACAGGTGTTTCTACGGGAGCGCTTTTGTCTGTTCTGACATTTCTTGGGCCGCAATATGATGCTCTTGCTCGCGAGCTTTACACTACACAAACTAACGACCAAATCTTTAAAAGTCGTGGTCTAAACGGCTTGTTCTCTGACAGTCTCTATGACAATTCTCCTTTGAAGGCTCAGATTGAAAAATACATAACAGCTGATTTATTGGCGAAAGTTGCGGCTGAACACCAAAAGGGCAGACGCTTATATGTGGCTACGACCAACTTGGATGCGGGGCAATTGGTCATTTGGGATATGGGAGAAATTGCTCTGGGAGGACGCACAAATCCTGTTCAGCATTTCCAAAAAGTATTGAGAGCATCTGCTGCTGTTCCTGGTTTCTTTCAGCCCGTATACATCAAGCCTCAGCGAGGGGTGCAGCTTCGTCAGGCTCATGTCGATGGTGGTGTCAAAGAACCAATATTATACGCTGACTTCATGGGACGATCTGCAGCGCCGAACAAAGACCTCTACATGATTATAAACGGTAGTACGCGCAGATTTAATGACTCAGTTCCCGTTAAGCCCAATCTTGCTAGCATTGCACAAAAGACGATATTTGAACTGATGCGTGAACTGCAGTCAGATACGGTTTACCGTCATTATACGCGCGCGCAAAACTCAGGTATTCGGTTCCATCTGACCTCTATTCCTGATGAAATTCCAATTTCCGAAAAATCGCTTGATTTTGATCCAAAACGGATGCAACTACTTTATGATGCGGGATACAAAATTGGTCTGCAAGGCCCTGATAACTGGAACACAAAGCCGCCAAGTGTTTTGCGTGAAACAGGGCAATTGGCCAGTAATTAAAGTTTTGCGTGACTTACAATCGCTTCTGATAAATCACCATAACCCGTGAAACGATACTCATACTCCAAGCCCAGGAAGTCAGCAGCTGCTTTTGCGTTTGCTTCCAGTTCCGGGTCTTTGGTTTGCGCCAAATAAAGCGCTTTTGTGTAATTCGAAAAGTACATTTCAAGCAGTTCTGGGTGTTTATCCAAGCCCAAGGGACGCTTCATGAAGGTTTCAAAATGGCGCGCCAGAAAGTCAGTGATGAAGAAGGTTGTTAAATAATCGCCATCGGCATCTTCAAAGGTCTTATTGCCCATATAAAATGAAAAACAATGCGGGCCTTCGATGCGTTCCACACCGTGTTTTTCGCAGATTTTATCCAATTCACCACCCGTTCCACAATCGGCATAGCCGACAAATATATGATCAAAGCCTTCGTCTTTTGCCTTGATGATGGCCTTGTCCATTTCAGGTGCAATGTGTTCTGGATGATGATGATACGATGCAGGTAGGCACTTAAGGTCTATGTGGTCAAAGCCCAGCTGTTCGTTCACTGCCATGACCTCACGTGCAATCATGCCGCATGCAATTATACGCAATGATGGAGCAGGGGAAGTTTCTTCTGACACTAAATAAACCTCAGAAATTGAATCGAATTATTTCGATAAGTCATTGCATTCTATCATAAAAAAGGGCGCCGTGAGCGCCCGATTTCAAACTTTATTTGATTAAAGTTTAACCAGCAGCCATTTGATTGTGCTTTTTGGCCATAAACTCTTTAGCTGTTTCCACCGCCACAGCGGCATCACGACAATAGGCATCGGCTCCAATCGCAGCACCAAATTCTTCATTAAGCGGCGCGCCACCAACCAGAATTGTATAATCATCACGCATGCCTTTTTCGATCATGGTGTCGATAACGACCTTCATGTAAGGCATGGTGGTTGTCAAAAGGGCAGACATGCCAAGGATGTCAGGTTTATGCTCTTCAATCGCTGCAAAATAGCCATCAACATCTGTATTAATGCCAATGTCGAATACATCAAATCCAGCGCCTTCCATCATCATGCCAACAAGGTTTTTGCCGATATCATGAATATCACCTTTAACGGTACCGATAACCATGGAGCCCAGTTTTGGAGCGCCTGTTTCTGCCAAGAGTGGACGAAGGATGGTCATGCCCGCCTTCATCGCGTTTGCAGCCAAAAGAACTTCCGGAACGAATAGAATACCATCACGGAAGT
>CALFBU010000219.1 GCA_937951455.1 uncultured Rhizobiaceae group bacterium | reverse complement strand
TGTCGATTATTGGGCAGCTCGGGTTAAACCTGGCCGCGTAATGTTTGAAATTGATGGTGTTCCAGAAGATGTTGCTCGCGAGGCGCTTCGCCTTGGCTCAGCCAAACTATCTGTGAAAACCCGCTTCGTTCAGCGTATTGGCGAGTAGGAGATCAGATTATGAAAGCTGCAGATATTCGCGCACTAAGTGCTGATGAAAAAATAGAAGAGCTAGAGAAGCTAAAGAAAGAGCAGTTCAATCTGCGTTTCCAAGGCGCAACAAACCAGCTCGAAAAAACAAACCGCATTCGTCAGGTTCGCCGTGACATTGCACGTATTAAAACAATTGTTGGCCAAGAAGCCAACAAAGCGAAAGCTTAAGGGACGACAAGATGCCAAAACGTATTTTGCAAGGTGTCGTTGTAAGCGACAAAAACGACAAAACTGTTGTTGTTAAAGTGGAGCGCCGTTTTGCACATCCACTATTGAGAAAAACAGTGCGTCGCTCGAAGCGCTACCAAGCGCATGATGAGAGCAACAACGTAAAAGTAGGTGAGCAGGTTTCAATTGAAGAATGCGCACCAATTTCGAAAAGTAAGTGTTGGACAGTGGTTACCGGTTAATCCGCTAATTGGTCTGATTTAGGTAGTTTCCCGGGCAATCCGGGCAAAAAGAGAAACAAAGGCATCCAGTCATGATTCAGATGCAAACAAATCTCGAGGTCGCTGATAACTCAGGTGCCCGTCGTATTATGTGCATCAAGGTACTGGGCGGTTCCAAGCGGAAATACGCTTCAGTTGGTGACATTATTGTAGCTTCAGTTAAAGAAGCTATTCCACGCGGTCGTGTGAAAAAAGGTGATGTGATTAAGGCGGTCGTAGTACGTACTGCACAATCACTACGTCGTCCTGACGGTAGCATGATAAAGTTTGATGGCAATGCAGCTGTTATTGTAAACAATAACAGTGAGCCAGTTGGAACACGTATCTTTGGCCCTGTGCCTCGCGAACTACGTGGTAAAAAACACATGAAAATCATCTCACTCGCACCAGAAGTGCTGTAAGGGGTAGACATTATGCAAAAGCTAAAAAAAGGCGATAGCGTTGTCGTTCTGACCGGCAAAGACAAAGGTCGAACCGGCGCAATCATGCAAATGATGCCAAAAGAGGGAAAAGCCCTTGTATCTGGTATCAATATGATTAAAAGACACCAGAAGCAGTCCCAATCTCAAGAGGGCGGTATTGTTTCAAGAGAAGCTGCAATCCAGTTGTCAAACCTGGCGCTAGCGGATCCTAAAGATGGTAAGCCAACACGTGTTGGCATTAAAATTAAGGACGACGGCAGCAAAGTGCGTGTCGCAAAACGTTCTGGAGAAGAAATCAATGGCTGATACGAATTACGCACCACGCTTGCGCGCGCATTATACTGATGTTGTTCGCGCTAAAATGGTCGAGCAGTTTGGCTATAAAAACCCTATGGAAGTTCCAAAGATCGATAAAATCGTTCTTAACATGGGTGTTGGTGAAACAACACAAGATTCCAAAAAGGCACAAATTGCAGCTGATGACCTTACGCAAATTGCGGGTCAGAAGGCACAGGTTACACATGCACGCAAGTCGATCGCTACCTTTAAGGTGCGTGAAGGCATGCCACTAGGCGCGAAAGTTACACTTCGTGGTCCTCGCATGTATGACTTCATTGACCGTCTGGTTACAATCGCACTACCACGCGTTCGTGACTTTCGTGGTCTAAACCCAAAAAGCTTTGATGGCCGTGGCAACTTCGCTATGGGCATTAAGGAACACATCGTGTTTCCAGAGATCAACTACGATAAAGTGGATAAGATCTGGGGCATGGACGTAATCGTCTGTACGACTGCGAAGACGGATGACGAAGCCAGAGCTCTTCTAAAAGAGTTCAACTTCCCATTCCCTGTTCAGCAGTAACGGCAAGCGTGAAGCAAAGGAAAAAATAAATGGCTAAAGTTAGCGCATTTACTAAAAACAAGACACGCATTCGTAAGGCTAAAAATCAAGCCGCGAAACGCGCTGCTCTTAAAGCGATTATCATGAATCGTGAGTTGCCAATTGAAGAACGCTTTAAAGCGCAATTGAAAATGAACGAACTACCACGTGATGGATCAAAGATCCGCATCCGTAACCGTTGTGAGGTTACCGGGCGTCCACGTGGTTACTACCGCAAACTTCAAGTGTCTCGTATCGCCCTTCGCGAACTTGGCAATTTCGGCAAGATCCCTGGTCTTGTCAAATCAAGCTGGTAAGGGGATAATCCATGTCAGGTACTACTGATCCACTAGGCGACATGTTGACACGCATCCGTAATGGTTTGATGCGCAACAAGTCCAAAGTTTCAAGCCCTTCATCAAAGCTACGCGCTAACGTGTGTGAAGTTTTGAAATCCGAAGGTTATATTCGCGACTATTCAACTGCACAGTTCGATGACGGCAAGTCAGAGATTGTGATTGAATTGAAATACTATGAAGACAAGCCGGTTATTCGTGAAATCTCACGCGTATCTCGTCCTGGTCTTCGTGTGTATTCTTCTGTCAAATCCATCCCACATGTGGCGAACGGTCTTGGCATCAACATTCTCTCAACACCAAAAGGTGTTATGGCGGACCATCAGGCCCGTACAGAGAATGTCGGTGGCGAAATCCTTTGCCGCGTATTCTAAGGGAGATTTGATAAATGTCTCGTATTGGTAAAAAACCAGTTATGATCCCGGAAGGGGTTACTGCAACAGTTGAAGGCCAGACGGTTACTGCTAAAGGACCAAAAGGCGAACTTCACTTTGTTGTAAACAAGGAAGTCCTTGTGAAAATGGAAGAGGGTGCTATCCAGGTTGATCCACGCGATCAAACCAAGACCAGCCGCTCGAAGTGGGGCATGTCCCGCACCATGGTTGCAAACATCCTTGAAGGTGTAAAAGACGGCTTCGAAAAGAAACTTGAGATCAACGGTGTTGGTTATCGTGCAGCAATGCAAGGTAACGACGTTCAACTGTCTCTCGGTTTCTCACACGAAGTTGTCTATAAAGTGCCAGAAGGCGTTACAGTTGCTTGTACAAAGCCAACTGAGATCGTCGTTACTGGAATTGATAAACAAAAAGTCGGTCAGGTTGCTGCTGAAATCCGTAGCTACCGTCCACCAGAGCCTTATAAAGGCAAGGGTGTTAAATACGCTGACGAAACAATCTTCCGTAAGGAAGGCAAGAAGAAGTAAGGCATACGCATTATGGGAATCAAACTATCCACTGAAGCGCGCCGTGCTAATCGTGTACGTCGTCAGCTTAAAAAAGTTGCAAACGGCCGTCCACGCCTAAGCGTTTACCGCTCTTCGCAGAACATTTATGCTCAAATCATTGATGATGCGGCAGGTCATACACTTGCTTCAGCTTCGACACTCGACAAGGATTTCAAAGGTTCGAAAGGCTCAAACGTTGAAGCCGCTCAAGCCATTGGCAAACTTGTAGCAGAGCGAGCATCAAAAGCAGGTGTCAAAGAAGTAATCTTCGACCGTGGCGCCTACATCTATCATGGCCGTGTGAAAGCATTGGCTGAAGCAGCACGCGAAGGCGGGTTGAGCTTCTAAAGCTTTTCGATTAAAGAAAGCTGATAAAGAATAGGGAGGCTGTTTTCATAAACGGCCTCTTTTCATGCAGTTTGATACCTGAGTATCTGAAATATGTTATTCAAAGGGTCTTTCTGATTAAGTCTAGTGCTACCGGAAAAGAATAAGGAACAGGTAAATGGCACCAAGAGAAAACTCCCGTAATCGGGAACGCGAAGAAAAAGATAGTGAATTCACAGACAAGCTCGTTCACATCAACCGCGTTGCAAAAGTTGTAAAAGGCGGCCGTCGTTTCGGTTTCGCCGCCCTCGTTGTCGTAGGTGACCAAAAGGGCCGTGTTGGCTTTGGTCATGGCAAGGCAAAAGAGGTTCCAGAAGCTATTCGTAAGGCTACAGAAGCTGCAAAACGCGATTTGATTTTCGTGCCATTGCGCTCAGGCCGCACACTACACCACGATGTTAAAGGCCGTCACGGCGCTGGCAAGGTTCTCCTTCGTGCAGCACCAGCTGGTACGGGTATCATCGCAGGTGGTCCAATGCGTGCTGTTTTCGAAATGCTTGGTGTTCAGGACGTTGTGGCAAAGTCACAAGGTTCATCAAATGCATACAACATGGTTCGCGCCACGTTCGACGCTTTGAAAAACCAAATGCACCCTAAAGACATCGCTTCTCAGCGTGGTCTTAAATACTCAACACTTCAGGAACGCCGTCGCGACCTGATTGGTTCAGAAGACTAAGGGGTATTCATCATGGCTAAAAAGACAGTAACAGTTCAACAAACAGGTAGTCCGCTACGCCGTCCGGCAGATCAGCGTGCAACCTTGATTGGTCTTGGACTAAACAAGATGAACCGTCGTTCTACGCTGGAAGATACGCCAGCAGTGCGCGGCATGATCCGCAAAGTGAGCCATATGGTTCGTGTTGTCGAAGACGACGCTTAAGCGATCAGGAGACGTTATTATGAAACTCAATGAAATTAACGACAATCCAGGCTCTTTGAAGTCTCGCAGACGCGTTGGCCGTGGTATCGGTTCAAGCAAAGGCAAAACTGGTGGACGTGGTGTTAAAGGCCAAAAGTCTCGTTCTGGTGTAGCAATTAATGGCTTCGAAGGTGGGCAAATGCCAATCTTCCGTCGTCTTCCAAAACGCGGTTTCTCGAACGCAATGTTCACAACAGATCTGAAAATCATTTCTGTAGGTGCATTGCAAAAAGCAATCGACGACAAGAAAATTGACGGTAAAGCAACGATAACAGCTGAAATGCTCGTTGAAGCAGGCGTTCTACGTCGTGCAGGTGACGGTGTACGCATTCTTTCAGATGGCGAACTAAAAGCAAAATTGACTTGTGAAGTTGCTGGTGCATCCAAGGCTGCAATCGTGAAAATCGAAAAAGCTGGCGGATCAGTCAAGGTTTTCGAAAAGCCAGTTTACGAGAAAAAAGTTTACGTCCCAAAGGACGCATAATAAAAGTGTCTATTTGACAGTTTCGGCCTCGCAATTTGGGGCCGAAACACTTATCTTGTCCCGAAGGACGTTAATCATCAGCCTTTCAAGGCGATCGGGAGATTACAATGGCATCAGCTGCCGAGCAACTCGCTTCAAATCTTAGCTTTTCATCATTTTCAAAGGCAGACGAGCTTAAAAAGCGCCTGTGGTTTACACTCGGCGCTTTAATTGTTTATCGCTTGGGAACTTACATTCCACTGCCAGGGATCAACTTCAGTGCCTACGCACAGCTCTTTCAGGGGCAGGCGGGTGGCATTGGTGGCCTGTTAAACGTCTTTAATGGTGGTGCGGTAGAACGCTTGGCTATTTTTGCCCTCGGCATCATGCCCTATATTTCCGCTTCGATTATCATGCAATTGATGACATCGGTTGTGCCAAGCTTGGAACAATTGAAAAAAGAAGGCGAGCAGGGGCGTAAGGTAATCAACCAATATACCCGTTACGGCACGGTTATTTTGGGTACTTTACAAGCCTACGGTATAGCTGTCGGGCTTGAGGCTTCCAATGTTGTGGCTGATCCAGGCTGGTTCTTCCGTGTTTCTACGGTTCTTACTCTTGTGGGGGGTACTATGTTCCTGATGTGGTTGGGTGAGCAAATCACAGCACGCGGTATCGGTAACGGTATTTCTCTTATCATCTTTGCAGGCATTGTTGCAGCCATGCCATCGGCGATTGCACAATTGCTGGAGCAGGGCCGCACAGGTGCCATCTCAACAGCTACCATGCTAACCGTATTGGTTGTGGCAGTGGCTTTGGTATTCCTAATTGTCTTTGTCGAACGAGCCCAGCGCAAGCTCCTCATTCAATATCCAAAGCGTCAGGTCGGCAACAAGATGTTTGAAGGTAACTCTTCACACTTGCCTTTGAAACTGAACACAGCTGGTGTTATCCCTGCGATTTTTGCATCTTCTTTGTTGCTACTGCCATTAACGGCTGCTGGCTTTACCTCTGGTGGTGAATCAAACCTGCCTGATTGGTTGGCATTTGTTGTTAGTTATTTGGGTCGCGGTCAGCCTATGTATCTGATCCTCTTTGGTGCATTGATTGCTTTCTTTGCATTCTTCTATACAGCGATTGTTTTCAATCCTAAGGAAACTGCAGACAATCTAAAGAACCAAGGTGGCTTTATTCCAGGTGTTCGCCCTGGTGAGCGCACAGCAGAACATATCGACTATGTGCTAACTAGAATTACAGTTGTTGGCGCAATATACTTGGTTTTCGTATGTTTGGTGCCTGAAGTCTTTATGAGCAATGTTGGTATATCAGCATTCCTTGGCGGTACGTCACTGTTGATTATGGTGAGTGTCACCATGGATACAGTCGCACAGGTTCAAGGTCACTTGCTGGCGCAACAATACGAAGGTCTGATGAAAAACCAAAAGCTTCGTGGTGGTAAGCGTAAGGGGTCAAGAAGAAAATGAAACTAATTCTGTTAGGCCCTCCAGGTGCCGGCAAGGGCACGCAAGCCAAGCTTATTGTTGATAAATATTCTATTCCTCAATTGTCTACGGGCGACATGTTGCGTGAAGCCGTAGCGAACGGCACGGAAGTCGGCAAACAAGCAAAAGCTGTAATGGATGCAGGCAATCTGGTTTCAGACGATATTGTAAACGCAATTGTTTCAGAGCGTCTTGATCAGGACGATTGCAAAAACGGTTTCATTCTGGATGGTTTCCCACGCACACTGGAACAAGCTGAAGCACTATCAAAAATGTTGGCTGATAAAGGCCTGGGGCTGGACCGTGTGGTTGAGCTTAAAGTGGATGATGAAGCTTTGGTCGAACGCGTAGCGGGTCGTTATACTTGCGGCAATTGCGGTGAGGGCTATCACGACACATTCAAGAAACCTGCGACAGAAGGCACTTGTGATCGCTGTGGCGGAACAGAATTCAAACGTCGTCCAGATGATAACGCCGAAGTCATGCGCACTAGATTGATGGCTTATTATAAAGAAACATCACCTTTGCTGGGGTATTATTTCGCTAAAGGCGACTTAAAATCAGTTGATGGCATGGGCGAGATTGCAGATATCTTCAATTCAGTGGACGATATTCTTAAATCAGCCTAATAGATTTAAATAAAAGAAGGGTTTCCCGCTTGACCTTGGCGGGGAGTCTCGTTAAACGAGTACCTAATCGCAAACTATTTGCTGGTCAGTTCTGATTCTCATGTATGGAATCAGAAGCTGGCCTTTAATGTGTTTGTCTTACTACTTGCAAGGGCCGGCCTCCACCGGACGCAAGTCAAAACCGAAAGATGGAGTTAAAAATGGCACGTATTGCAGGTGTAAACCTTCCTACAAACAAACGCGTAATCATCGCACTACAATATATTCACGGCATCGGCCCAAAAGGGGCTGCTGACATCATGGAGAAAACAGGCTTCGACATGACACGTCGTGTGAACCAGTTAACAGATGCAGAAGTGCTTCAAATCCGCGAAATCATTGACCGTGACTTCATGGTTGAAGGTGATCTTCGTCGTGAAGTTTCAATGAACATCAAACGCCTGATGGACCTTGGTTGTTACCGTGGTCTTCGTCACCGTCGTGGTCTGCCGGTTCGCGGTCAGCGCACAAGCACAAACGCACGAACACGCAAGGGCCCGGCAAAGGCTATTGCAGGCAAGAAAAAATAATTAGGGCGTCAGCCTAAACTGAATTTGAAAAGCCTTTTGGTTTTTCAGGTGGAGCTGCTGGTATTACGGCAGTGTAGAGATCGAAGAAAAGGATACATAAATGGCAAAAGAAGCCGGTAAAGTTCGCCGCCGCGAACGTAAGAATATCACATCGGGCATGGCTCACGTGAATTCTACATTTAACAACACAATGGTTACAATAACAGACGCTCAAGGCAATACAATTTCTTGGTCTTCTGCTGGTGCACAAGGCTTTAAAGGCTCACGTAAGTCTACACCTTATGCTGCACAGGTTGCTGCTGAGGAAGCTGGCAAAAAAGCACAAGAGCATGGCATGAAGTCTTTGGAAGTTGAAGTTCGTGGTCCAGGTTCTGGCCGTGAATCAGCACTTCGTGCACTACAAGCTGCAGGTTTTGTAATCACATCTATTCGTGACGTGACTAC
The DNA here is from genome assembly GCA_937951455.1 of uncultured Rhizobiaceae group bacterium. Lineage (GTDB taxonomy): Bacteria > Pseudomonadota > Alphaproteobacteria > Rhizobiales > Rhizobiaceae > JAALLB01. The sequence continues at coordinate 2,916 of CALFBU010000219.1, read as the reverse complement.
AATTCCGCATAACGGTTGTCGTGCAAAGAAAAAGCGCCGCGTATAAATTCCATATCCACCTGCAACAAATCCACATTGCAGGTAGATGTCTTGAAATTTGCCACGAAGGGATGGTGGCAGAAAACCAAGGAAATATTTTATGATACAGAAAAATTGGCAAGAGCTTATCAAGCCCAACAAATTGGATGTTGTTTCCAGCACTCAATTTAAATCTGTAATTGTTGCTGAGCCACTTGAACGTGGTTACGGCCTGACACTTGGCAACGCGCTTCGCCGTGTATTGCTATCTTCTCTACAAGGTGCAGCTGTTACGGCAGTTCAAATCGACGGTGTCCTTCACGAATTCTCTTCAATCGCAGGTGTGCGTGAAGACGTGACAGACATCGTTCTAAACGTAAAAGAAATCGCTCTCCGCATGGAAGGCGAGGGTCCTAAGCGCATGGTCGTGCGTAAAGAAGGTCCTGGCGTTGTAACTGCTGCTGACATTCAAACGGTTGGTGATGTTGAAATTCTAAACCCAGAGCATCAGATTTGTACGCTCGATGAAGGTGCTGAAATTCGCATGGAACTCACTGTGAACACTGGTAAGGGCTATGCACCTGCCGAGCGCAACCGTGCAGAAGATGCGCCTATTGGTCTTATTCCGGTAGACAGCTTGTTTTCTCCAGTTCGTAAAGTGTCTTATAAGATCGACAAAACACGCGAAGGTCAGGTTCTCGATTACGATAAACTGACACTGACTGTTGAAACTGACGGGTCTGTAACACCAGACGATGCTGTGGCTTATGCTGCGCGTATCATGCAAGATCAGCTTTCAATCTTCGTAAACTTCGAAGAGCCACAAAAAGAAGAAGTACAGGAAGAAGTGCAAGAGCTTGCATTCAACCCAGCACTTCTCAAGAAAGTGGACGAGTTGGAATTGTCTGTTCGTTCCGCAAACTGCTTAAAGAACGACAACATCGTTTACATTGGCGATCTCATTCAAAAGACAGAAGCAGAAATGCTTCGTACACCAAACTTCGGTCGCAAGTCTTTGAACGAAATCAAGGAAGTTCTTGCAGGCATGGGTCTACACCTTGGAATGGAAATTCCAACTTGGCCGCCTGAGAACATCGAAGATCTCGCCAAGCGTTACGAAGACCAATACTAATTAAAAAGAGCTAACAATAGCTCATAACCAAAGGGATGGTCTTAAGAGCCAGGCCATCCTGCAAAAGAAGAAGGGGAGCACATCATGCGCCACCGTTTAAAAGGCCGGAAACTGAACAGAACTGCAAGTCACCGTAAGGCGATGTTTGCAAACATGGCAGCGGCACTAATCCAGCACGAGCAAATCGTGACAACATTGCCTAAAGCCAAAGAGCTTCGTTCAATTGTTGATAAACTCATTACACTTGGCAAACGTGGCGATCTTCACGCACGTCGTCAGGCAATATCAAGAACACGTGACGTTGAGCAGTCCAAAAAACTATTCGACGTACTTGGCCCTCGCTACAAAGACCGTAACGGTGGCTACACCCGTGTTCTTAAAGCTGGTTTCCGCTATGGTGATAATGCGCCAATGGCTGTTATCGAGCTGGTTGATCGTGATGTTTCTGCAAAAGGCGCAGTAGACCGCGCTCGTATGGAAGCAATGGAAGCTGAAGAAGGCACTGCAACAGCAGAATAATCTCTTTTCAGACATACCAATTTTCAAAAGCCCGAAGCACACGCTTTGGGCTTTTTTGTATTTTAAATCATCTGAACTTCTATCGCGCCATATCCATTAAAGCGCGTTGCGGTTGCCGTTGAATAAGCACCTACGCCATGAAACTCAATTTTGTCACCTTCTTTAAGTGTGGATGGTAAAGACAATTTATAAGGCAGCACATCGATTGGATCGCATGTCGGGCCATAGACAGTCCATTCTTTCATTGGCATGGTATTTTCAGACAAGGGTGATGTATATTCTGGAAATAGATCTGGAAACTGATGAAATTCCATCAATCCACCGTAAATGCCATCATTCAAATAGAGTTCGCCACGATCGGCTCTAGCAGCTTTGACGTCCGTTATTAAAGTTCCAGCACCGGCAACAAGGGCACGACCTGGCTCGCATTCCAGCTTAGTTATAACCGGATCAAAACATGCATGATATTTTGCGTTTATTTGTTTGAAGAAGTCTGGAAGTGTTTCCGTCACGATCATTTTATAATGCGCAGGAAACCCGCCACCAATATTTAAAAACTGAAGTCTGTTTGAAAGCTGTTTTTGAATTTCAAAAGCTTCCTGCATATGTTCCAGATAAGGTGCAGGGCTTGTCGTCTGGGAGCCTGGGTGAAATGTCAGCCCTGTTTTAAACCCCATTGCATTCGCTTTGTTTAGCAAGCTGACCGCTTCTTCCTTTAAAACACCAAACTTAGACTTAAAGGACTGAATAGCTTTGCTTTTTGTCTCCATGCGAAAGCGAATAGCGATTTCTATCTTGGCAGGGTTTTGCGTCTGCGCATAAATAGAGTGTAAGGCATCTTCATGATCTACGCTAAAGCGTTTACAGTCATATACATTCAACGCAAGGGCTACTTCCTGCTTTGATCGAATTGGATTATGATAATGTAAAATGGCTGACGCTGAGATTTCCTTGACGAGCTTCATCTCATAAGGGGATGCAACGTCAAAAATATTAATACCCGCATCCACCAGTTCTGCAATTACAGGGGCTTCAGCGTTAGCTTTAACAGCATATGAAGTTTTACCAGAAAAATGGTCTAGGAAAAGCTTCGCCTGTAAATGAAGCTTAGTTGTGGACATCTGAAGGATAGGCGGGTTGGGCAGTAGTGGACTTTGAGTTGTAATAAAATCTTCAATGCGTGAAAGCTGCCCCATCCGATATGATTCCTTCTTGATAGAGTTGTTAAAACAATCTTGCTTGAAACT
>CALFBU010000218.1 GCA_937951455.1 uncultured Rhizobiaceae group bacterium | reverse complement strand
ATGGCTTAAAAACTTTGACATCAAGGCAGAAGAGCTTGCGCCATCGACGTCGTAATCGCCAAAGATCGCTACCTGCTGATTGTGTTGAATTGCGTCGCAAATGCGGGAAGTTGCTTGCTTCATATCAGTCAAGACATCAGGGTCTGGCATAAGGTCACGAATGGAGGGCGACAAGAAGGCTTGCGCGTCATTTAATTCAACACCGCGCCCGGCCATAACACGCCCAATCAAGTCTGGCACATCAAGCGTTTGGGAAATTGCCAGTGCTGTATTGCGCGCCTTTGCATCAAGGCGTTCAACCCAACGCTGCCCGCCGGCAGACGACTTTACATCAAGAAAGGCACGTTCATCACTCATGCTAAAGCGATATCAGATGTGAATATGGAAGCAAGCTTTCACTCACTTAAACTTGTAGAGATCGTGTGGCTTGTGAATTGTATCTTTTTAACAAAATGCAATGCTTGCCGCATGAACGTTCAACAAAAGTCATTCTATCTTTCACCAGAGGCAATCAAGGATTTCAAGCCTGCAGGGCAAAAGCCTGCTCATCCCAATGATCTTGCCAAACCGCTTAGAACAAACATGCAGAAGTACAATATGTTTGTGCCTGAACAATTGGCCGGACGAACATTCCCTGTTGCATGCGTTGCCCTTGAAATAACGCAGCGCTGCAATCTTGATTGCACACTATGCTATCTCTCTGACTTGGCTGAAGCTGTCAAAGACGTACCGCTCTTCGAGCTTGAGCGTCGCATAGAAATGATTCATGCGCATTATGGGGATAATACAAACATTCAAATTACCGGTGGCGATCCAACACTGCGCTCTATTCCGGATTTGGTAAAAATTGTTAAACTGATCAAATCACGCAACATGCGCTCTGCCTTGTTTACCAACGGTATCAAAGCGAGCCGTGAAATGCTGGAGGCGATGTCAGAGGCAGGATTAAATGATGTCGTTTTTCATGTTGATCTAACGCAAGAACGCAAGGGATTTCAAAACGAAAAAGCACTCAATGAAATCCGTCTTGAATATATAAATCGAGCAGAAGGTCTGCCACTTCGGGTCATGTTCAACACGACCGTGTTTGAGAATAACTTTAATGAAATCCCTATGCTTGTTTCCTTCTTTGCCGATAACGCTGACAAGATAGACCTGACCTCCTTTCAATTGCAGGCAGATACAGGACGTGGCGTTCTTCGCGAACGCAACGAACAACTGATCACGCAAGAGTCCGTCATGCAGCAACTTCGTGAAGGCACTGGGCTTGATTTGAATTATGACTTTCCGCTGATTGGTCATTCTGATTGCAACAAATACACCAGCATCATGGTTTCCGGAAAAAGCCGCACAGTTCTTTTTGATGACCGAGCGTTCTTCAACCGGTTATTTGATATGCTTGCCAAGGTTGGCGATAACTGGGCTGAACCCAATATCGTTATACGAAAGGCGATGCTCAAATCAGTTACCAGCCCAGCACTGCTTTGGGGAGGAATGAAGTTTTGGCTTAAAAAAGCATGGGCTCTAAAAACAGGGCTTATTCGAGGAAATGGTCTTCACCGCCTAAATTTATTTATTCATAACTTCATGGACGCTGAAAAACTGGAGTGCGAGCGGTGCGAGACATGTGTATTCATGGTTGCCACCGCTGATGGCCCGCTCTCCATGTGTGTGCATAATGCAAAAAGGGATCAAATGATTTCGCAGCCAGTGCGAGATAATAGCGGTAAAGTATTATGGAACCCGCTGCCTGAAGAATTGCATCATAAAAATCTTCCAATAAAAAAACTGAAGGGCATACTGCGCCGACAAGAAGACTTTAAAAGACAACGTCGCACTTGATGTTCTTGTAAATAATTAGGCCTATAAACATATTTTTTTGCAATTTTCATTTTATACTTTGTTAAGCACTAAAATTTTTTGAGGCTTAATACATTTCATATAAAACCCCTTGCATATTTTAGACCATTAAGGGGAAATAGCATGACACGTTTATTGGTTTTGTTGGGGGCTATTGCAGTTGGTGGAACACTTTACGCCAGTTTATCGTCCGATACAGGACACTACGCTACAGTAGACAGGGAAAGCCGTGCCAAGATAGCGGCTGCGCGTCAATCTGGCGACAAAGCAGAATTTCGCAAGGCTGTTGATGAAGATAACAATCTTGCTACTTATGATATCGGTGATGATGGCATTAATGCTGCAAGGGCAAAAGGCAAGGCAACGCTACCGCGTTTTGTCGAACTGATGCAAAATAAAACACCGGGAAATTACACCGTTAAATATGGCATCAAGGATGGTGCCGGTAATGTAGAGCATGTTTGGGTTCAGGTCTCCGACTATGACAGTTCCCGCTTTACAGGACGCGTGGCCAATGATCCGGTCATCGTTACATCTTACAAACTAGGCGATTCGATCACCGTTCCTTATGAAGAAGCATCTGACTGGATGATTGCTAGCAAAACAGCAATCTATGGCGGCTACACCATGCGCCATTCTCTTTCCAAGTTACCTAAAGAGCAAGCGGCACAAATCTCCAGCCTTTTACGCGATTAAGAACCTTTGAATAGAAACAAAAAAGCCTCGTGAAATTCACGAGGCTTTTCATTGTTCAAAACTAAAATAAACTTTAAGCGCTAAACTTAGTTGTGTCCTGATGACGCGCCTTAATCTCACGCACGGTACCTGTTGCGGAACGCATCACAACGGTATGTGTATGAATTTCACCTTTACCAAACTTTACACCATCTAGCATATTACCATCTGTAACGCCTGAAGCAGCGAAAAGGACATCGCCTTTTGCCATTTCCGCCATGTCGTAGATTTTATCTGGGTCTTCGACACCCATGTTTTTGGCGCGCGCCACTTTCTCTGGTGTATCCAGAATAAGGCGCCCTTGCATTTGACCACCGATACAACGCAATGCTGCGGCAGCCAAAACACCTTCTGGCGCGCCACCTGTACCGAAATAGATATCAACGCCTGTTTCTTCGGGATCAGTTGTATGGATAACGCCTGCAACATCACCATCTCCAATGAGAAGAATTGCAGCACCAACTGATCGAATGTCTTCAATGATTTTGGCATGACGCGGACGGTCCAGCACACAAGCGGTAAGCTGATTTACTTCACAACCCTTTGCAGCAGCCAGGGCTTTCAAGTTATCTTGCACAGATTTATCCAAACCAATCAAACCTTCTGGATAACCAGGTCCAATCGCAATTTTTTCCATATAAACGTCCGGTGCGTAAAGAAGGCTACCGCCTTCGGCAAGTGCAATCACCGCCAGTGAATTAGGCTGGTTCTTCGCGCAAATGGTTGTGCCTTCCAGCGGGTCGAGAGCGATATCAACTTTCGGGCCTTCTTTGGTGCCTACTTCTTCCCCTATGAAAAGCATTGGCGCTTCATCGCGTTCACCTTCACCGATTACAACGGTACCATCAATTGGCAATCTGTTGAGTTCGGTACGCATTGCATCAACGGCAACCTGGTCAGCGGCTTTTTCATCACCTTGTCCGCGAAGACGCGCTGCTGCGACTGCAGCTGCTTCAGTTACGCGAGCAAGCTCTAGAGTTAAAATACGGTCTAAACCTGTTGTTTCGTTCGCCATGGAGTGGCCCCTTATTTTTCTATTCTGATCATCTGCGGCTCACGGCTCAGATATGCATCCTGGCCAATTGCTGTCAGTGCTTCACGCACCGCAGATTCTGTTGTTGCGTGGGTAATTAGAATGATTGTCTTGTCTGAATTGCTTGCGTCATCTTGCTCTCCGTGCTGAACAATCGACTCAAGTGAAATATCAAATTTAGCCATTGCGCCTGCAATGGCTGCGAATACACCAGCGTGGTCCTTAACCGTCATTCGGATGAAATAGCCGCCTTCATGGCTTTGCATTTCAGCTTGCTTGTAGGGTGCGAGTTCATTGGCAGGTTTGCCGAGGGCTGGTACTTTTTGTTCACCAGGCACACACTTTGCTATGTCTGCAATATCTCCCGCGACGGCTGATGCCGTTGCATCACCACCAGCACCCGGGCCCGACATCACAAGGTTGCCCACTACATCAGCATCAATGGCTACTGCATTCGTAACGCCTGAAATTTGGGCAATTGAACTGTCGAGCGGCACCATGGTTGGATGTACACGTTGTTCTATTCCTGTCTCAGTTTTGACAGCAACACCAAGAAGCTTAATGCGGTAGCCAAGGCTTTTGGCTGCCTGGATGTCTTCTGTTGTTATGCTTGAAATACCTTCAACATACATCTCATCGCTGGCTATTTCAGTACCAAATGCTAGCGATGTCAGAATTGCCAGCTTATGTGCGGTGTCAAAGCCTTCAACGTCAAAGGTCGGATCCGCTTCCGCATAGCCCAGCGCTTGTGCATCTGCCAGACAGTCTTCGTATGAGATGCCTTCGCGCTCCATTCGCGTTAGCATATAGTTGCACGTGCCATTCATGATACCATAAACACGCTCAACATTATTGGCGGTCAGTGTTTCACGCATGGTTTTGATGATTGGAATGCCGCCTGCGACTGCTGCCTCAAAATTAAGCAATACGCCTTGGGCTTCCGCTTCCTTTGCAAGTGCTACGCCGTGCTTTGCTAGCATTGCCTTATTTGCAGTAACAACATGTTTGCCACTTTCAAGCGCTTTGCGGGAAGCTTCAAGTGCTACGCCGCCTTCGCCACCAATAAGCTCGACGAAAACATCAATCTCATCTGAAGCAGCCATGTCTTGCGCATTGTCAAACCAGGAATATTTGGAGAGATCGACACCGCGGTCACGAGATTTGTCGCGCGCGTTCACCGCACTTACCACGATTTCACGGCCACAACGTTCACGCATCATTGCAGCGTTTTTATTCAGAACATTTATTAGTGCGACACCGACTGTGCCTAATCCGGCAATTCCTAGCCTGAGCGGATGGTTGCTCATCAAATTTTCCGTATTTTAGTTGATGGTTCAGGAAACTGAGTACAAGGCCTGAATATTCAGCCTCTTTTGCAATGTTTCGAGCGCAGTTGCAAGCTTGCTGTTATTTTATTCGCAGACTATTTTACGCGACAATCAAGATTAGTTTTTGATCTGATTTACCGCATTGCCGTAATGTGACTTCGCTTTGTTTTGCAATTCACGAATGGAACGCTGTTTTGCTGCCAGTTCACTGTCGGTGGCAACAGCATCATTTTGTGCCGCTGTGTTCTTTAATTCCTGAATTTTCGTTGCCTGCTCTTGCGCAGTTAAAGGCTCGTTTGGCCCATTGGCTTCAGCATATGGATTGGTTAGTTCACCACTGCCCGGCTGCGCAGCCTTGGCTCTGATTTCAGCAATCGCCTGCTCGCGTTGAACAGGGTCATAGCTTGGTGGTTTTTCAGCCGCAAGCGGTTGCGGTGTTGTATCAACGGTAGATAGCGTGTCTGAAACACAGGCAGACGACAGAATGCCTGCTACCAGCAGGGCAAGCATGTTAAGCGTTCTATGTTTCGCAAAAAGTTGCATTTAACCTAAATACCTCAAACCGTCTGAACTCTAAATGAATGAGTCGTCTTACCAATTCATGAATAAAATACACTCCCAAGATAACAATCATAGCATTATGTTATAAGTGGGGTAGAAGCCTTTAACAGAATCTGTGATGAAGCCTGAAGTTAACTTCACGGATATGCACTTGCCAATGCCTTCTTCCAAAACACAGCACTATCACGTTTTAAAAGAGACTTTTGGTTATGATAGTTTTCGGGCGGGCCAAGAAGAAGTCGTGGAGTGCCTGTTAAATGGCACTTCGGTTTTGGCAGTGATGCCGACTGGGGCTGGTAAGTCACTTTGTTTTCAGGTGCCGGCACTTGTTAAGGATGGCCTGACGCTTGTTGTCTCTCCCCTGGTTGCGCTGATGCAGGATCAGGTCTCCGCGCTCAAACTGGCAGGCGTTGCAGCGGATGCCATTCATTCCAATCAGGATCGTGAGGCCAATGTTGAGGTTTGGCAACGCGTGGCAAATGGTGACATTAAAATTTTATATCTTGCGCCCGAACGCCTGATGACCGAACGCATGTTAAATGCCTTGTCGCGTTTGCCTGTCTCCATGATCGCGATTGATGAAGCCCATTGCCTTTCGCAGTGGGGCCCTGCGTTCAGGCCTGACTATGCCGAACTTGGTAATCTTACGAATTTCTTCCCCAACGTGCCCATCGCAGCCATGACCGCAACGGCGGATGAAGCCACACGGCGCGATATTGAAATCCAGCTTTTCAACGGCAATCATGAAACCTTTGTTTCCGGTTTTGATCGCCCCAACCTGACCTTGAACGTCTCCATGAAAAAAGGCTGGAAGGATCAGCTGATTGATTATGTGCAATCGCGCAAGGGTGTCAGCGGCATTGTCTATTGTTTGTCGCGCAAGAAGACTGAAGAAGTGGCGGAGATTTTGCGCGGTGAAGGCATCAATGCAATTGCCTATCACGCAGGCCTTTCGGCCGAAGAGCGAACCGAGCGCCAAAACCGATTTGTCACCGAACCTGACTTGGTGGTTGCGGCCACCGTTGCCTTCGGCATGGGCATTGATAAACCCGATGTGCGCTATGTATTTCACACCGATATGCCCTCTTCCATTGAGGCCTATTATCAGGAAATTGGCCGTGCGGGGCGTGATGGCAAGGAGGCAGATGTTCACATGCTTTTTGGTGCGGGTGACATTCGACTTCGCAAGCAGTTTATCGAACAGGAAACCAATTCCGATGATGACCACAAACGCCGTGAAGTTTCCCGCCTCAACAGCCTCATCACCTATGCCGAGGCTTCAACCTGTCGCCGCCAAACGCTTCTACAATATTTTGGCGAAGAGACTGAAGTTTGTGGCAATTGCGATAATTGCCTGAGCCCGGTCGAGATGAAAGACGGCACCGAACGCGCCCATATGATCTTCGATGCGATCTTTGATACAGGCGAGCGCTACGGCCAGGCGCATATCATCGATGTGATCATCGGCAAGGAAACCGAAAAGCTTTTGAAGGCTGGCCATGACGACATCTCCTCTTTTGCACAAGGCGCTGATATTCCCCGCGCCGAATGGCAAAGCCTCGTGCGCCAGATGATTTCCCAAGGGCTGCTGGAAGTTGATATCGCAGGCTATTCTGGCTTGCTCATCACAAGGCAAGGCCAGGAATTCCAACGTTCCAACGCAAACTTCAGCTACCGCGACGATGCGCTGGCGACCCAAACCCAAAAAGCCAATCGCAAGAAGGCTAAATCAAGCACCACCCCTTCCATCGACCTCTCAGAGCGTGACAGCGAACTCTTGCTTACACTCAAGAAAAAGCGCCTTGCACTCGCCAAAGAACGCGGCGTTCCAGCCTATGTCATCTTCACCGACAAAACCCTTGAAGACATGGCTCAAAGACGCCCTGCAACGCTGGAAGCGTTTGAGCGCGTAAGAGGTGTCGGCAAAAGCAAACTCAAAAAATTTGCTGAAGAATTTATGGCTGTGATTGCGGATTGAAGGATAAGCCACTAATGCTTGAGTTCTAATTTGAATTTATTAAAGTATAATATGACCGAATTTATTGGATCATTATCTCAACCTTACAGAAATCTCATGGTGTCAAATGCTTTATAGAACCGTTGCTTTTTTCATTGGATATATTTTTTTCTTAGCAACTGGATTCACGTCCACTAATGCTATGGCGCAAAGTCCACTTGATGATTTAGCAAATGTTTTCAAAGCGTCATGTGTTTCTAATGCAGGAACAACTGCAGAATTTACACGCAGCAGAATTGAAGCAGGTTTTGAAAGTAATGAAACTAGTGTTCAACTCAGGGCTTTTTGGAAAGCCAGCGATCGTTGTAAAATTGAGTATCATTTTCCACAAAAGGAAAAACGTAGTCCTAAGGTAACTGCAATGATGGAAGAAATAGCAAATGATTTAGCAAACCGCTTGAATGGTACTCTTGAACTTCGTCGCAAGGGCAAAAGAAATGAATACTTTATAGTAACAACAGCAGAAGGCGCATTTTCTATTGCGGCGGAAGCAGCACGATCAGGGGAAGTTACTGGGATGTCCATTTCTAGACGTCGATAAATGCGGTATTCAAACACCTCACTTTTAACACACTCTTTTTACTTAGTAATTTCATCCAACTCCCAAACAAAACCACTTGACCCCCTTCCCCGCCTACACTATAACCAGCCTCAAGACAGGTTCGGTTCATTCCGAGCCTGATTTATTTTTGAAACCTCTTTTAATTCAAGGCTGAAAGATATGAAAACTTTCTCACAGAAGCCTGCTGAAGTTGAAAAGAAGTGGTTGATCATCGATGCTGAGGATGTTGTCCTTGGTCGTATGGCATCAGTCATTGCTAATCGTCTTCGCGGCAAGCACAAGCCAACATTTACGCCTCATGTTGATGATGGTGACAATGTTATCGTTATCAATGCTGAAAAGGTAAAACTGACCGGCAAGAAATACGAAAACAAGAAATACTACTGGCACACAGGTTACCCCGGAGGCATCAAAGAGCGTACGGCTCGTGCCATCATCGAAGGCCGTTTTCCTGAGCGTGTTGTTCAAAAAGCTGTTGAACGCATGATGCCAGGTGGCCCGCTTTCGCGCCAACAAATGAAAAATCTACGTGTTTACGCTGGAAGCGAGCACCCTCATGAAGCACAATCTCCAATCGTGGTTGATGTGGCTTCCATGAACTCAAAGAATAAAAGGATTGTATCATAATGACTGAAATCAATTCTCTTGAAGAGCTTGGCGGCGCAATGGACGGCACAGCCGTAGAATCTGGCTCAATCGACGCAACACAAGAAGCAGCCCCTGTTTACGTTCAAAAACTGGACGCACAAGGCAGAGCTTATGCAACTGGCAAACGTAAAGACGCGGTAGCCCGTGTTTGGATCAAGCCTGGTACTGGCAAAATCACCATCAAAGGCAAAGACCACACGCAATATTTTGCGCGTCCTGTGCTTCAGATGGTTATTCAACAGCCAATCGTGGCAGCTGCTCGTGAAGGTTCTTACGATGTGGTTGCAACGGTTTCCGGCGGTGGTCTTTCTGGCCAGGCAGGTGCGGTGCGTCACGGCATTTCAAAAGCCCTTACCCATTACGAGCCTGAGCTTCGTTCAGTCTTGAAAAAAGGTGGCTTCCTGACACGCGACAGCCGTGTTGTAGAACGCAAAAAATACGGTCGCGCTAAAGCCCGTCGTTCTTTCCAGTTCTCAAAACGCTAAATTTTACGTTCTATATAAGTTTACAAAAGCCCGCAAAACCTGCGGGCTTTTGCTTTTTTTAGTGGTTCATAGCTTGCGCGAGGCGCGCTCAACGTGCGCTTGTGGCTTTTCTCTTGGTTCAAAGCTTGCGCGAAGCATAGCTTCACGTGCGCTTTGAACGTAGCCCGTCGTTCTTTCCAGTTCTGAAAGCCTTGTTTCTGCTGAAAGTTTGTTCTTTTTTTATTGCTGCCAGCGCGTTAAAGATGGGGGAACAAAACCAAACGGAATGATCCCGAATGAACGCCCCTCAAAAAGGTTCACATATCGCAAGCATCGATGGCTTGCGTGCGATCAGCGTTCTCGCCGTTATCGCCTATCACTATTTGCCAGATTTAAAGAGTGCCGGCTATTTGGGCGTTGATGTATTCTTTGTCATATCGGGCTTCGTCATCACCGCCAGCATCGCAAACTACGAAACGCCTCAAAGCCTGAAAGCGTTTGGTGTTGAGTTCTACCTAAGACGTTTCAAACGCCTTCTGCCTGCCCTCTTTGCTGTTGTGTTTTTTACCAGCATTCTGGTGATGCTTGTGACCACCGAAGGTAAGGACAATATGCGCACGGGTGCGCTTTCGCTCATCGGTGGCGCGAATATTTTTCTATACATTAAGGAAGCCGACTATTTTGCGCTGACCTCGGAGCTTAATCCGTTTACGCACATGTGGTCGCTTGCGGTGGAAGACCAGTTTTATTTGCTGTTCCCGTTTCTCTTATGGGGGGCGGCATTTTTCTCTTTGGAAAAATCAGAACGCAATACAGATCGATTATTTAAACTGCTGGTGATCTTGTGCATTGCTTCACTGGCAGGGTTTACAGCACTTTTTGATTTTGATTATTCCTTTTCATTTTACATGATGCCCACGCGCTTTTGGCAAATTGGCGCTGGTATTCTTGCTTATCTTTTGGTGACACGCTCAGATCGTTTTGTTGCACTGAAAAACATTCCATTGACTGTTTTAGTACTGGCGCTCATGGGCATTCTTGCCTTTGGTCACCTTCAGCCCCTCCTTGCGCATATCGGCATTACATTTATCACCGTCCTCACCTTGATGCATCTTTGGTATGCACAAGACCATGCAAGTGTATTGAGCATGGCGGCACCAGTTTACATCGGCAAAATATCTTATTCGCTATACCTGTGGCATTGGCCTTTTATTGTACTGGCAAAGCATACCGTGGGCACGTCCTACTTGATGATTGCGTTATGTTTAGGTCTGACAATCCTATTTGCGATTGCCAGTTATCATTTCATCGAGAAACCTTTTCGAAATGCCAAAATCAAGCAAGCCTTCGCTGAAAAAGAGAAATTATTCCGCACGGTTCTCACCAGCGTTATTGTGAGTGTTTTGGTGCTTTATATTGGTGTATCGCGCTATGCGCCCAAGGAAAATAATTTGCTGGCCATCACTCTGGGCGTGCCGCCTATTCCTGAATATTCAAGGCACAGATGCCATGGGATTGGTGCGCTCAAGAAATTTGATGATCCGCTAAAAGCATGCTTAGGGAATAAGCGCACTCAAGCAAAACCACACAAGGTGTATCTGCTGGGCGATTCTCACGCGAATCAATTCGTAAGGATCATGAATGAGATTTTGGAAACCACGCCTTACCAATTGCAATTCATTAATGCGGAAAGCAATCAACAAGGCGTAAGCGGACTCATCAGCAGACCTGATTTCATCCCATTGGACTTTGCATTCATGCTTGAAGATGCAAAGCCAAACGATGTTTTCATACTTTCGTTTCATCGCGGACGACTGAACGAGAGAATGGATCACCACCTCAATTTAAATCAGGCCGTAAAGCCCAATGATTTTTCACAAAACTTCACGTCAAACCTGATGGGCATTTTGAAGCGTTTGGACAAACAGGAAGTCGAAATTCTGCTGATGTATGACACCCCGCTGATGGCATCCGTCACAACAGCGCAATCGTGCGCAATTCAAACCAAACTTGGCAATGATAACCTTTGCAAGGTGGCGAGAGCGCAGGACATTCACACTCGAAAACGTCAGGAAATTGCCTACGAGCAGTTTAAGCAATCCATGCCAACCATAACAACCTGGGATCCTCTGCCTGTGATTTATGGCGAAAGCTCCAATCATGATATTTTAGATGCAAATGATGAATATCTCATGCAAGACTGGAGCCATATTTCGGAAACACTTGCCATGGAATTAAAACCAGATTTGGCAAAAAAGCTTTCGCAGGTACTCTCTTCGCAGTAAGCGCATAGATGCTGGCACCATATGAATTCTATACTGGTGTAATGCGCAATCGATTTTATTCGATACCATAATAAAGTTCACTCACAGAAAGCGAAGACAATGCAGGATGTGGTTATTCCAACGCTT
>CALFBU010000217.1 GCA_937951455.1 uncultured Rhizobiaceae group bacterium | reverse complement strand
TAAGCCCGATTGAGCCCGCGCAACTTGCAGACGATAATTCCTTGCCCGGTTTTAAAACGCCAGAGATTATTATCAATGAACAGGATGAAGGTTTTGCTGGTGTAGATAGTACCACACAAACCGGTAGCATTGGCGTGCCTACGCAAAGAGGCGCTCAATGAATGCGCGTTTCAAGCCACCGCGAGATGCTTCTCATTTAACCTTTGATGGAAGCGGCAAATCGGCTGACGTGCAGGCGAGGTCCCGCATTGCGCTTTCCATGATTTTACTGGGCTTTGCCTTTACGGTTATTATTGGCCGTCTTGCCATGCTGGGTTTCGTTGACCCAAGTGAGGCTTCTGCTGGCTTACGTCCTGATATTTCGATTACCGCACAACGTCCTGATATTCGTGACAGAAACGGCGAAACGCTTGCAACGGATATTGTAACGTCTTCGCTCTTTGCTGAACCCAACAAGATTGTTGATGTGGATGAGGCGGTTGAAAAACTTCAATCCGTGCTTCCAGACATTAATGTCAAAACGGTTCATCGTCGTTTGAGCAGTAAGGCTGGCTTCGTTTGGCTAAAACGCGAGTTAACGCCAGCCAAGGAAAGCCAAATTTTGGCGCTTGGTATTCCAGGCATTGGTTTTCGCCAGGAGACAAGACGTTTTTACCCCAACGGCGAGACAGCGTCTCATGTTGTAGGGCATGTAAACATTGATAACGTCGGCATTGCGGGCCTTGAAAAATACATTGATGACCGTGGCTTGAAAGAATTGCGCTCACTCGGTCTTGCCAGCAATAAAGACATGCAGCCTGTTCACCTTTCGATTGACCTGCGGGTTCAGCACTATGTGCGTGAAGAACTTGCAGAAGCGATGCGCAGGTATAAGGCGATTGCAGCAGGAGCCGTGGTTCTAAACGCTAATACAGGCGAGGTTGTCGCGATGGCCTCTTTGCCGGATTACAATCCGAACAAACCCGTTGATGCACTTAAGAAAGAAAACTTGAACCGCATGAGCGCTGGGCTTTTCGAGATGGGGTCTACCTTTAAGGCTTTTACAACTGCGATGGCGCTTGATAGCGGCAAGGTAAATATGGGCAGCCGGTTTGATGCACGTAAAGCGCTGCACATCGGTGGGCACACGATTAATGATTTTCATGCCAAGCGCAGAATTTTGAGTGTGCCAGAGGTGTTTATTTATTCATCCAACATCGGCACAGCAAAAATGGCGGATGTGGTTGGCGTTGAAGGGCATCGTGAGTTTTTGCATCGCATTGGGCTTTTGAGCCGTATGCCATTTGAATTGCCAGAGGTAGCGCATCCTGTTGAACCCAAGAAATGGCGCAAGATTAATTCCGTAACAATTTCGTATGGTCACGGCGCAACAACGACACCGCTGCAAACTGCTGTGGCGGGTGCTGCACTGGTAAATGGTGGTAAACTGATCTCACCAACTCTGTTTCCTCGTTCCACTACCCAAGCTGAGGCTGAGGCTGTTCAGGTAATATCACCCAAAACAAGCCGGAACATGCGCGATTTGATGCGTATGAATGTTGAAGAAGGCTCGGGCAAACGCGCTGAAGTGCCAGGCTTTAGAGTGGGTGGCAAAACAGGTACTGCTGAAAAGGTGGTAAACGGTCGCTACTCCAGCGATGTGCGGTTTAATGCTTTTCTGGCAACCTTCCCAGCGGATGATCCGAAATACGTCGTGCTTGTGTTCATTGACGAGCCAAAACCTGAAGAGGGCAAGAAAAGTGCAACAGCAGGTCTCAATGCTGCCCCTGTTGTTGGTAATATAATCAGACGCTCTGCTTCAATATTGGGTGTGCAGGCTGATTTCGGAAATATTCCGAATCCCTTGTTAATTGCTGACTAGACAGGCAAACATAAGCAGGGAATTTCGTGATTCGCGAGTTATTAGGGAAACTGCGCAAATGAAACTGGAAAGAATTGCAGAATTGAATCTGGATGTACCGGAAGAAATCGCTGCCCTTAATGTTTCTGGTCTTGCTGCCAATTCTTCTGATGTTAATAGCGGTTTTCTATTTTTTGGCCTCCCAGGTGTTAATGTTGATGGCGCAATCTATGCGCCACAAGCGCAAGCAAATGGCGCGGTAGCAGCCGTTGTATCCATGCAGTCCGAGGTGGGGGATGTCTCCATTCCCGTTTGGCGATGCGAAGATCCAAGGCGGATTTTGGCTTATGTGGCTGCGCAATTTTATGAAAATCAACCCGAGATCATTGGCGCTGTAACTGGCACGGCTGGCAAGACATCTGTTGCAACGTTTTTACGTCAGATTTGGGAACATGATAAACGTGTTGCTGCAAGCCTTGGCACAACCGGTGTTGTGGCACCCGGGCGTGATGATTACGGCAATCTTACAACGCCAGATCCTATCTCGCTTCACCAGTTGCTTAGTGAGCTTGCCAAAGCTGGCATTACCCATGCTGCAATGGAGGCCTCTTCACATGGGCTGGATCAAAGAAGACTCGATGGCGTAAAACTGAGTGTGGCTGGCTTTACCAATCTGGGTCGTGATCATTTGGATTATCATAAAACAGTTGATGAATATCTTGAAGCAAAGATGTTGCTTTTTAAGGAGCGCCTGCCAAAAGATTCTCCTGCTGTTATCTTTGCCGATGATCCCTTTTCCCAGGCTGCAATTGATGCAGCTCATGAAGGGGGATGCAAGGTTTTGACCGTGGGGCGTGCGGGCGACTTTATCAGTTTGAAAAAAGTTGAACATCTGCAATTTGGTCAAACGGTCGAGCTTTCCCATGATGGGGAACATTACCGTATAGAATTTCCGCTTGCGGGTGATTTTCAG